>NZ_JBVAPG010000099.1:0-31383 GCF_055413685.1 Bradyrhizobium sp. LeoA1Lang
ACTGCTGATGCATTGCGATTGATGGCCTTGACACGAACCATCCCATGTGAGGTTCTGGCTGGCTGGTTACCCGCCTCGATACGCCGCCCTTCTCAGGCCGTCATCACCCAGATTCCGCCATAGCTCAGACCTTACTTCCGCGAAGCCTCTGATCGACTCGGTGATTGCTGAGTTCGGCAAGCTCAACATCCTCGTGAACAATGCCGGCATCGCGATTCAGGGCCAGCTGGTAGACGATCCCGGCCTTGAGGAAGAGAGGTACAATCGACAGTGGCAAGTCAACGTCATGGGCTCGATCGCCAACACTCGCGCGGCGGCGTCGAAACTGACGGATGGTGGTCGAATCATCTTTATCGGCTCTCTGCTCGGCGACTACGTTCCCTTTAAGGGTGTCGCCGACTACGCCGGAACGAAGGCGGCGCTTGCCGGATACGCGAGGGGTATCGCGCGCGACCTCGGCCCCCGCAATATCACTGTGAATGTTTTGCAGCCCGGTGCGATGCCCACGGACATGAACAAGGAGGTGGCCGGTGAGGTTCCGGACCTTGAGACCTTCCTGAACATGCATCCGATCCGTCGCTTCGCAACCCTTGAAGAGGTGTCGGAAGCCGTCTGTTTCCTCGCCGGACCCCATGCGGGCTACATCACCGGTGAGACCGTAAATATGGCCGGTGGTCTCGGAATCTGAAGCGTCGAAGATCAAGCCGAAGAAGATCAAAACTCGTTACACGAGAATTTAAAGGAAAAGAGATGACCGAGAAGTTTGGTGCAAAGTCGACCGCCGACCAGGTGCTTTCAGACGTTGATCTCAAGGGAAAGCGATTTCTGATTACGGGTGCATCGTCGGGCATTGGGCTCGAAACCGCCCGCTCACTGGTTTCTCACGGCGCCAGCGTCGTCGGCGCGGTCAGGGATCTCGCTAAAGCTGAGCCGGCCACTGCATCCGTCCGTGACGCCGCGTCGCAACGAGGTGGCAGCCTGGAGTTGATCGAGCTCGATCTCGCATCCTTGCAGAGCGTTCGCGCCTGCGCGGATAAACTGTTGGCTGACGGCCGGCCGTTCGATTCCATCATCGCCAACGCCGGCGTTATGGCAACTCCGTTCGGCCGGACCATCGATGGCTTCGAAGTCCAGTTCGGGACCAACTATCTTGGTCATTTCGCTTTGATCAATCGGATCGAGCCGCTGCTCGCTGATAACGGGCGCCTGGTGGTGCTGTCGTCCCAGGCTCATCGCGTCGCCGATGTTGACCTCGACGATCCGAATTTCGAACAACAGGCATATGACCCATTTGTCGCCTATGGCCGATCGAAGACGGCCACCTCTCTCTTCGCAGCAGAATTCGACCGGCGGCATCGCGATCGCGGCATCCGAGCTGCCTCGGTGATGCCTGGGAATAGCATCACTGATCTCCCCCGCCATTTCTCGCAGGAGGACTTGCAGGGCCTTTTCGAGACCGTTGGCAAAGCTCGCGCTGAAGCGGGTCTTCCGCCGGCAGAGCTGAAAGAAATCCCGCAGGCAACGGCAACGTCGGTCTGGGCCGCAGTCGTGGCTAACAAAGACGAGATCGGCGGACACTATCTCGAAGATTGCGCAGTCGCGCCGATCGATGACACGCCCAACCCGTTTGCCGACGGCGTAAGGTCGTATGCGCTCGACGCTAACAAAGCTAAGCAGCTTTGGGCGAAAAGCGAGCAATTGATAAGCGCTGCGTCGTGAAGGTTATCGCCCACATCTGAACGCAATAATCCATTCCACTTTCGTGCCCGACTAGACGGCTATCAGAACCGTGCCGAGGCCACTGGTAGCCGTCTAGCGCGAAGGCGTGCCGGCTGGACCGATGTTCTTCTTCGTGGCGGCGGGCGGCGGCGGCTTCACTGCGGCCGCCTGAGCCGGCAGATATTTCGCGACGATGGCGGGATCGAGTTGCGCGATCGCCGTATCAGGCAGGCGGTACCAGGTCTCGTCCTTGCCGAACAGCGAGATGCCGATGTAGCCGCGCATCGTCAATTCCTTGCCATCAGGACTGACGCTCATCTTGGCTCTGTAGATCTTGCCGTCGCGCGGATCGAGCACGTTACCTTCCTCATACTTCAATCCGTCGCGCTTCATGTTGCGGATGAAGGGAATGCCCAGCAACGGCGCGTTCTTGCGGTCGTCGGTGCATTTCGTACAGGCCTCGGTGACGGGCTCGCCGGGCTTCGGGAACGTCTTCGCCATGATGCCTTCGAAGACGCCGTTATGGTCGACGAACAGCACCCATATCACGGGCCTGCCGTCCTCGACCTTCTGCCACAGGCCCGCCGCCGACGGCTGCTGCGCCTGCGCCGGCAGGGCCACCGCCAGGAGGGCCATGATAACAGGCACTGTCAGCCGAAATCGAAATCGCCAATTCCGCATTGTCGTCACCCGACTAATCCATCAAACGAATGAGCGAAGACTACGGCCATTTCGCGGAAGGTTCCAGTGGCAGCGCGGAACGATGCAAATAGCCGCAGCGGCCGCTCCGCGGCCTGACCGGTGATATTTTGGCTGAAATTGACCAATCATATGTTGATTGGAATCAACCGACTCCGAGTTTCTTCTGCAGGCTCGATGACGACGTCGTGTACTGGAACACAAGCCGCTTGTCCGGATAGACATAACGGTGCGCCTTCTGCGCCATCAGCGCGCCCTCGTGGAAACCGGACAGGATCAGCTTCAGCTTGCCGGGATAGGTGTTGATATCCCCGATCGCGAAAATGCCGGACATGTTGGTCTCGAAGGCGGCGGTGTCGACCGGCACCAGATTGTTCTCCAGCGCCACGCCCCAGTTCGCGACCGGACCGAGCTTCATCGTGAGCCCGAAGAACGGCAGCATGGTATCGCACTCGACCTTCGTAATTGCGTTGTCGTTGCCCTTCACCGTCGCCGCCGCAAGCCTGCCCGCCTCGCCTTCGAGGCCGGTGACCTGGCCGAGCTTCAGGTCCATCTTGCCATCGGCAACGAGCGCACGCATCTGCTCGACGCTGTGGGGCGCGGCGCGGAATTCGTCGCGTCGATGCAATAGCGTGATGCGCTTGGCGACCGGGTGCAGGTTGAGGGTCCAGTCGAGCGCTGAATCGCCGCCGCCGACGATCAGGATGTTCCGGTCGCGGAACTGGTCCATTTTGCGCACGGCGTAAAACACCGAGCTGCCTTCATAGGCCTCGATGCCCGGCACCGGCGGCCGCTTCGGCTGGAACGATCCGCCGCCGGCGGCGATCACCACCACCTTGCATTCGAACACCTTGCCCGCATCGGTCTTCACGCGGAAGGCGGGATCGCCGACCTTCTCGATCGTCTCCACCATCTCGTTCAGATGGAAGGTCGGGTGGAACGGCTTGATCTGCTCCAACAGCGACTCCGTCAGCCCCTGGCCGGTGACGAACGGGATGCCGGGAATGTCGTAGATCGGCTTCTCCGGATAGAGCTCGGCGCATTGGCCGCCGATCTTGTCGAGGATGTCGACCACATGGGTCTTCATGTCGAGGAGGCCCAGTTCGAACACGGCAAACAGTCCGCAAGGACCCGCGCCGATAATCAACACGTCGGTTTTGATCGCTTCGCTCATATCCGCTTCTTTGTCAGTTGAGTACGAAATGGGAAGGCTGCCGGCCGAGCCAGGACGACCTGATCGGGGACGACCTGATCGGGGACGGCCTGATCGGGGACGGCCTGATCGGGAACGCCATAATAGGGGCGGCAAGCGCCGCGGCAACCCCTTGCCGCAACTCGACAACTAGGCTGTAACGGGCTGAACCACCTTGGAGATTGTGCAAGTGAATGCCCCGATCCGTTCCGACGCCACGCCGCGCCTGGAAGACTATCCCTATCGGCTGTCAGACAATGTGCGCTTCGCCGACCTCGATCCCAATGGGCACGTCAACAATGCGGTCTATGCGAGCTATTTCGAAACCGGCCGCGTCACGCTGATGAAGGATCCCAGCAAGGGATTGGTGCCGGACGGGCTCGCCTGGATCATGGTGCGGCTCGACACCCATTTCCGCGCTGAGCTGCACTGGCCCGGCACGATCGAGCTCGGACTCGGCGTCGTGAAGTTCGGACGAACCTCGGTGACGTTCGATCAGGTCGTGTTCTCGCAAGGTCGATGCGTGGCCTCGGCGCAGGCGGTGACGGTGCTGATCGACGAAACCACGCGCAAGCCGGTTCCGCTGACGGATGAAGTGAAGGCTAATCTAAAGCGCTGGATCCGCCGCGGCCTTGATATGGATCAATTGGATTAGGCCTGCCGTTCCGGCGTCGTCACCACGAGCCCGTCAAGGTCGTCGGTGACCTTGATCTGGCAGGACAGACGCGAATTCGGCCGCACGTCGAAACCGAAATCCAGCATGTCCTCTTCCATCGGCGTGGGCGCGCCGACCTTCTCGCGCCAGGCTTCGTCGATATAGACATGGCAGGTCGCACAAGCGCAGGCGCCGCCGCATTCGGCCTCGATGCCCGGAACGCCATTGCGGATTGCGCCTTCCATCACGGTCGCGCCGTTCTCCACCTCGATGGTGCGTCTTTCCCCGGAATGGTCGACATAAGTTATCTTGGCCATGATCGCTCGTGCTGCCGGAATACGGATCTGGATGAGGTCCCCGGCAGTCCCTATAACGGGTCGATCCCGCGAGCGCCAGCGGCCGGGCCCCCTCACGCAAAACCTTTTGACGCGAATTTGTTGCCGGTCAATTCGGGTTTTAAGGGTCGCCGAGGATGGCCTCGATCGCGTTCCGCGCCCGCGCGACCGCGTCAGTGAGCGCCGCCAGCGGCCCCTCCGGCTCGGCGCCACTCGTCAGGACGTGTTCCAGCCCGGCGGCAGCATCCGCGACAGCGAAAGCGCCGATCGCGCGTGCCGATCCCTTCAGCTTGTGCGCCAGTTCGCGCGCATCCTGTGGGAGGGTGGCCAGGGCCGCGATCAGCTTGGCCGATTGCGCCACGAATAACGAAAGCACCTCGCGCTCGAGAGCGGCGTCGCCGAGCGACATGCGCGCAAGATGTGCGAGATCGATCGGGCCGTCACCGGGGGCGAGCGGCGGCGAAGCTATCCATTGGGTCCGTTCGAGGTGACGCGGCATGGCCTGATCCAGGGACCGGCCACTACCTCCTTTTCGGTAGGGCCGTTTGGGCGTCACCCAATCACGGAAATAGTTAACGGATCGTTGGCCAAATTTGCCTCAACTTTGCCCTTTTTCAGACAAAGTAGAACCTCAATGGGCGTCAGCTCGGGGGATTTATGTGGAAGCATAAGGCCTTATGGCACAAACCTGTTAACGATGATTAAGGATGTCTTAATCGCGGCCATTTCATTCGCATCGCTCAACCAATAGGATGTTTCCGGATGTAGCGGACAAGCGGCCGACGGGCGTGCTTGCGTACCGCTTTACGGGGACGGGACGGCTCGAGCTTGCGGGGGACAATGTTCGCAAGATCGCCGACGCGTATTAGTTGAGAGGGCTCAGACTTAACATGGCGAACAATCCCAAGAAGGTGAAAGATCCCACCGAAGTCGCACTGTCTGCCATTCAGGAAGCTCTGAACATCGGTGAGAACAGTGCCAAGCCCAACCGCGATGTGATCAGTGCCAGTAGCGGCGAAGCCGCGCCGCCGACGATGCCTGCTGCGACCACGCCCTTCCCCGAAACTCCGTTCGAGACGCGTCCGAGCGGCGAGCGATCGGTGTTCGAACCGATCGAGGAGCAGCGCGGCCCCCGGCGCGCCGCCAATGACGACCGCGAGGCGATCGGACAGCTCCTGCAGGCGCTGCAGAAGGGTAGCCCTACCCGTAACGTCTACACCTTTGCGTCGATCTTCACCGGCGTCTGGCTGGTCGGCTGCGGCCTGCTGACCGTGAGCTTCCTGTCCTCGCTGCAGGCCGCGATCGGCCAGAGCGGCGGCGTCCTGGTGCTGGCGGGCCTTGCCTGCCTGTTCCTGGCGCCCGTGCTGCTGTTCTACTTCCTCGCGAGCCTTGCCTGGCGCGGGCAGGAGATGCGGATGATCGCGCAATCGATGGCGCAGGTCGCGATCCGCTTCTCTGAGCCCGAAGGGGCGGCGAGCGATTCCATGGTCACGGTCGGACAGGCGATCCGCCGCGAGGTCGCGGCGATGGGTGACGGCATCGAGCGCGCGATTGCGCGCGCCGGCGAACTCGAGACGCTGGTCGCCAACGAGGTCTCGGCGCTGGAGCGCGCCTATTCCGACAACGAGGTGCGCATCCGCGCGCTGTTGCAAGACATCGCCCACCAGCGCGACAATCTGGTCGGACAGGCCGAGCAGGTGCGCAGCGCCATTTCCGGCGTGCAGATCGACCTGCGCCACGACATCGCGCTGATCTCGGATGCGATCGCCTCACGCGTCGACGAAGTCGCAAAGAGCATCACCGGCGCGCTGGAAGAGCGCGGCCAGCACATCACCCAGGCGTTGAGCCACGCCGGCGACAACATGATCCTTGCGCTCGGCGAGCGCGGCGGCGACCTGCTCGACCGGCTCGAGGAAGCCAGCTCCGAGACCACGCGCGCGGTGCTCGATGCCTCCGAGCGGCTGACGAGCAGCCTCAACTTCAAGACCGGCCACGTCCACGACGAATTCGTCGACCTCGCCGACCGCGTCCATGAGATGCTGAACGAGCGCATCGACCGCATCACCGGCGAATTCGAGCAGCGCGCCGTGAGCGTCGTCGAGGGCATCTCCGAGCGCACCGAACTGGCGCACGATTCCCTGAAGAATTCCTCCGACTCGCTCCTGCTCGAGCTCGAGCTGCGCAGCGGCGACCTCGTCACCAAGATCGACGAGGCCGGCAATCGGCTGGCCAGCCACATCCTCACCTCCGGCGACAAGGCGGGCGAAGTGCTCGACGTCACCGTCAATTCGCTGGTTGCCAGGGTGGTGAGCCAGACCGAGACCGCGCACGACTCGCTCTCGCTGCAGATGAGCGCCTTCGACGAACTGGTGAAAAACCAGGGCTCGGACCTGGCGGAGAAGTTCGCCCGCGACTCCGGCACGCTCGGCGCGCTGATCACCCGCCACATCGCGGAATTCGACCGCACCGTGAAGATGTTCGGCGGCGAGATCGTCGAGCGCATGGGCCAGCGCACCGAGGACATCGCCAACACGCTGAAGGACTATGTCGACAATTTCGACACCCGCCTCACCTCCAACAGCGGCGAGATCACGGCGACCCTCGACCAGCGCCTCTTGCAGTTCGAGACCACGCTCGGCGACCGCGTCACCAGCCTTGACTCGTCGCTCGACAGCAAGCTCGCCATGTTCGACAACGCGCTCAGCGGCCGCGTCAACACGCTCGACAGCTCGCTGGAGAACCGGCTCGGCACGCTCAACGCCTCGCTCGAGACCCGGCTTGGCTTCCTCGACAACTCGCTCGACGGCCGCCTCAAATGGCTCGACGAGTCGATCGATGGCCGCCTGAAGTCGCTGGAACAGACCTTCGACACTCGCACCAGCTCGGTCACGCAAACGATCGATGGCCGGCTCGGCATGCTCTCGACCTCGCTCACCGAAGGCGCGGCGCAGGCGATCCAGTCGATCGACTCCCGCCTCGGCCTGCTCACCTCCTCGCTCACCGACGGCGCCGCGCAGGCGATCGAGGCGCTTGATCGCCGCATCGCCAGCGTCACCGAAACCGTGGACGGCCGCAGCGCGCATCTGACCGACACCATCTCGGCCCGGTTCCTGGAAATCCACCAGGGCATCGAGACCCGCGTTGGCGCCATCGCCGGCGACATCGACACCCGCGTGGCGCAGTTCGAGGACCTCCTGGGCTCGCGCGTCGAGGCGGTCGCGGGCCGCATCGAAAGCAGCGGACGCCAGGCCAGCGACGAGCTGATGGCGCGCGCTGAACTGCTCTCCTCCGGCATCAAGTCGCATGTCGAGGATGCGGAGCGCTCGCTCACCAACCTGGTAGTCAACACCAGCGAGACCATCCAGACCGGCGCGCGCACCGCGCAGCAGTCGCTGCTGACGGTCTCCTCCGACGTCGGCGCGCAGCTCAAGCTCACCGCCGGCGAAGTGGAGGCCGCGCTGACCGCAGTCGGCGCCGGCGCCGCAAGCTCGATCCTGTCCAGCGCCCGCGATGCCCAGGCCTCGCTGATGGCGGCCACGGGCGAGGTCGCCTCCCAGGTCAAGGCGCTGTCGACCGATGTCGAGCGCACCCTGCAGACCGTCGGCAGCGCGACCGCTGCCTCGATCCTGTCGGGCGCACGCGAGGCCCAGACCGCGCTGGTCAGCGCCTCCACCGACGCGGCAAGCCAGGTCAAGTTGCTGGCCGTCGACGTCGAGCGCTCGCTGACGCTCGCCGGCACTGCCACGGCCGAAGCCGTCACGACCGGTGCGCGCGAAGCGCAGAACACGCTGATCGCGGCATCGACCGATATCACGAACCAGATCAAATCGCTGGCGGGCGATGTCGAACGCTCGCTCACGCTTGCGGGCGGCTCGACGGCGGAAGCAGTCGTTGCCAGCGCACGCGAGGCCCAGAGCACGCTGACGACAACCTCGACCGACATCACCACCCAGGTGAAGGCACTCTCGGTCGATGTGGAGCGCTCGCTGTCTGCCGCAGGCACATCGACGGCCGAGGCAGTCCTGAGCAGCGCCCGTGAGGCGCAGAACAGGCTCACGTCGGCCTCGACCGAGGCGGCAAACCTGGTCCGAACGCTAACCGCCGACGTGCAGAGCTCGCTGGTTGCGGCCTCAACCGACGCTGCAAACACGGTCACGACGCTGACTGCCGACATGCAGCGCTCGCTATCCATGGCCGGCACGGCCACCGCGGAGTCGATCACCTCAGGCGCACGCGAGGCCCAGAACACCTTGGTTTCCGCGGCAACCGAAGCCGCAACTACCGTCAAGGCGCTGGTCGCTGACGTGCAGCGCTCGCTGTCCATGGCCGGCGCTGCTACCGCGGAGTCGGTCACCTCGGGCGCGCGCGAGGCCCAGAACACGCTGGTTGCCGCATCAACCGAAGCTGCAAACAGCGTCACGACGCTGGTCGCTGACATGCAGCGCTCGCTGTCGATGGCTGGCGCTGCTACCGCGGAGTCGATCACCTCGGCTGCCCGCGACGTTCAGAGCACGCTGATCACCGGATCGTCGGAGGCAGCCAACCACGCCAAGTCGCTGGCGATCGATATCGAGCGGACGCTGACCGCAGTCGGCGCCGACACCGCCGCGGCCATCCTGAGCAGCGCGCGCGAGGCGCAGACCTCGTTCACGTCGACCTCCGCCGACGCGGCAAATCAGATCCAGGCCATCTCGGTCCAGATCGAGCGCTCGCTCGCCGCCGTCACGGCGAACACCACCGACACGATCCAGACCTCGGCGCAGAACGCGCACAGCTCGCTGGTCGCCGCCGCCAACGAGGTCTCCTCGAAGGTCAAGACGACGTCCGCCGACATCGAGCGTTCGGTGCTCGCCGCCTCCAGCCAGTTCGGCTCGACCATGACCGGCAAGACCGACGAGATCGTCACCTATGTGCAGCAGCAGGCCGAGCGGCTGGCACACATGGTCGATACCCGTCGCGGTACACTGGTGGAAGCGCTCACCAACAAGAGCGCGCAGCTCGCCACCGATATCGACCGCGCCACCGCGGACGCGCTGAAGTCGATCGAGATGCGCGGCCATACCTTCGCGCAGACGATGGCGAGTCACGGCACCGAAGTCGCGCGCAACATCACCTCCGCCGGCGACCTTGCGACCGGCGCGGTGGCGAAGTCGCTGAAGGACCTCGAACACTCCTCGCGCGCGGCGATCGACCAGTCGCGCCAGGTCTCGATCGCCGCCGTCACCGAGATGCAGGAGACCAGCAAGATCCTGCGCACGGATACGGTGGCGCTGTTCGAGCGGCTGCGTGAGGGCAACATCCTCTTGCAGGAGGTGCTCACCGGCGCCCACGACAATCTCAACTCGCTCGAGCGCGCGCTCGTGACCCGCGTCGCCGACTTCGTCTCGGCGATGAACGACGTCACCTCGCGCAACGGCGTTGCGACCCAGACGCTGGAAGACCAGCTCACCGTGTTCAACAGCAAGACCCAGAAGGCGCTGGAGGACCTCGGCGAGCTCTCGACCCAGTTCGACACCCACGGCCGCGCATTGGTCGAAGCCGCCGCATTGGTGGAACAGAGCAACCGCAACACCACGGGCTCGATCGCCGAACGCAAGGCGACGCTGGAATCGCTGGTCACCACCATCGACCTGCGCACCACCGATCTCGACCAGCGGCTGTCGCGCTTCACCGGCCTGCTCGATGAATCGCTCGCCGCGGCCGAGGAGCGGGCGCGCGACATCGCCCGCGTGGTGGCGGAGACCGCCGGCGCCGGTTCGGCGGCGATCAGCCGCCAGTTCGAGGCCGTGCGCACTGCGGCCGAGAACGAGCGGCAGCAGACGCTCGACGCGATGAGCGACCTGTACCAGCAGAGCACCCAGGAAACGGATGCGATGTTCAAGGAATCGACGGAGAAGTTCTCCGCGATGGTGCAGTCGATGAAGCAGATGGCGGCCGAGATGCACAACGAGCTCGAGGCAACCCGCACCGAGCTGCGCCGCGGCGTGCTCGAGATGCCGCAGGAGGCCGCGGAGAACACCGCTCAGATGCGCAAGGTGATCGTCGACCAGATCGAGGCGCTGGCCGAACTCAACCGCATCGTGGCCCAGCACGGCCGCGGGCTCGACGTCGCGACCAATAGCCGGGCCAGCGCGCAGCGCCAGGACGAGACCGTGATGGTCGCTGCCGCCGGCGGTCGCACAAGCGATGTCCGCATGCGCGGCGACTATGGCAGCGCATCGACCCTGCCGCCGCCGGACCTCGGCGTGCCGGCGCCGGCCTCGCGCCGCACCGAGGCGCCGCCGGTCAGCCCGGCGACGCCCCCGGATAACGGCCGTGACGGCTGGCTGTCGGACCTGCTCAACCGCAGCGAGACCCCTGCCCCCGCGCCCCGCGAAGCGCCGCGTCCCCGTCCGCAGGCTGCCGCCGCCAATCCGCTGGAATCGCTGTCGCTCGACATCGGCCGGCTGATGGACCGCAACCTCGCGGCCGAGATGTGGGATCGCTACCAGCGCGGCGAGAACAAGGCGTTCAGCAAGCGGCTCTACACGCCGGCCGGCCAGAAGGCCTTCGACGAGGTCGCCCGCAAATACCGCTCCGATCGCGGCTTCAAGCAGACGGTCGACCGCTACATCGCCGAGTTCGAGCGGCTGCTCGACGAAGTCGCCCGCGACGACCGCGGCCCGCAGTCGCTGCGCAACCACCTCACCTCGGAGACGGGTCTGGTGTACACCCTGCTCGCGCATGCCGCGGGGCGGTTGGGGTGAGACGCGAATAGCGAGTGGCGAATAGCGAATAGCGAAACGGAGGCCTTCGGCCTCCGTTTTTTGTTTTCATTATCATCAAGGCGCCCAGCCGGTGCTCCGCCCCTTGATGAGGAAGGTTATCGTGATATATAGATAATCACGCTAACCTTAGCCGGATTGGAACCCATGGCCACGGCTGACAAAACCATTGAGCTGTCAGGCATCGGAACATTGAGCGGGACGCCGGAACAGGTCCGAACCAGACTTGGCCGCCTGCACGCGGAGCGCGTCATCGCATTGACGTTGGAGCACGGGAACGAGGCCGCCGTCAGAGCGCTTGCGGAGACGGTCGCCAATCTCGCGCCATTGGTCCGGACCATTCTTGAGCGCCGCCAGGATGAAGCGCTCCATTCGATCATAGAGGCGCTCGTCCCGGAGGTCCCCCTTCCTCGGCACAAGCTGGTCGAAGCCCGCATGACGGCTGAAGCGCGCAGGGCTGTGCTCGAGAGCGGCGATTGGTTAACCGCGGCACAGATCGCTGAGATCGCAGGATTTAGTGCCAGCAATCCCAGCGCCCAGCCGAATAAATGGAAGAGGGACGGACAGATCTTCGCCGTACGCCATCGCGGTGTGGACTATTTTCCAGGTTACGCCCTGCATCCTTCGACCGACTATCGCCCGGCCAAAGGCTTTGCGCAGGTGCTGGCCGTATTCGGCGAGCGGAAGGATGACTGGGGCCTCGCTTACTGGTTTGCCTCGGTCAATAGCTTCCTTGGCGGCAAGCGACCGCAGGACTTGCTGATAGACCAGCCCGCGCGCGTGATCGCCGCGGCGGAGGACGAGGTAGCCGGCGTACTGCATGGCTAAACGGAAATCCGGGGCCGGCCATGCGGCGGCTCGGCCATCGGTCGTGCCGGCACCGCCCGGCGATCTGGCCAAGTTGGTGAAGACAGTGACTTGGCCGAAAGGCCAGGTCATTCATCGAATCCATCTGAAAATCTACGGGAGCAGTGAGTTCAATCCGGGTCTGACAGGCAACGCGCGGTTCAGCCCGATCAAGGCTTCAGACGGCGCAAATATCCCCACGCTCTATGGCGGCACGACATTCGATTGTGCTGCCATGGAGACTGTCTTCCATGACGTCCCCTTCAGCGCGGGACTGAAGACATTCGACAAGTGGAAGCTGACCGATCAGGCCTATTCGCAACTGACTTCGAAACGAGACCTCAATCTGGCTGACCTGAGCGGAACGGCACTCCGGAAGCTCGGCATCCAGCGCAACGAGTTCATTGATACCGAGAAGGACAAATACCCGGACACGCGGAAATGGGCCGAGGCCATCCACGCTGCGTGCCCTGGCGCCGAGGGACTCATTTGGGTGTCGCGGCAGGATGATCGCGCGTTTGGAATCGTTCTCTTCGGGGATCGCCTCGCCGCGGCCGACCTCTTGCCAAGTCGAGATCCATGCAGCGTGTTGGCCGACGTCACCGTCTACACGGACTTGCTGGCCCTTGCCGAACGGATCGGAGTCGACATTGTGGGCGGAAGGTAGGAAACGGCCAGTAGATCAAGCGCCAGCGTATCAGCTTTCTCCGAGAATCCGACGCGTCCCTACCCGCCACCGATCACTATCGCCTGCGTTCCGGCCCTACCGACCTCGGCGGGGGCGGCGGTTCGGATGCATTGCTGTTGCTGCTGCCGGCGCCGAACAACAGCCGGGTCGGGTTGCGGTCGAGGTTGTTCACGGCGCGGCTGATGTCGCTGAGCGTCCTGCGGCCGTCGGCCATCAGCGCGCCGGAGCGCTTGTCAAAATCTTCGGCGAGCTCGCGGATCGATTTCACCATCTGAGCCAGTTCGCCGCCGCGATCACCGCCGGCGATGCTGTTGAGGCCGAGCATGAGGTTGTCGGCCTTGCCCATCACGCCGTCGACCCTCAACATCACGTTGTCGATCTTCTCGGAATTGCGCGCGAGCGCCGCGGTGAAGGTTTCGAGATTGCGCAGCGAGTTCTTCACCGACTCTTGATTGTCGGCAACGATGCGGTTGACGTTCTGCAGCGTCGCGCGGATCGCTTCGGTGACGTCCTGCAGCGCCCTGGGATCGGCGGTCAGCACGGGGATGCCGTCCTCATCGAGCGGCACCGGGGGCGCCGTCTCCTCGCCGCCCTTCAGCGAAATCGCGGCAACGCCCGTCAGCCCCTGGAATTCGAGGCCGACCAGGGTGTCCTTGCGGATCGGCGCGCTGTTCTCAACCATCGCGAATGCGACCACGCGACGTGGATTGTCGAGCCTTACCGAGATGACTTCCCCTATCCTGATACCATTAAAATTGACGTTACCGCCGTTGCGCAGACCCGAGGCCGGGCCTTCAAAGATCACCCGCAAGGGGCTGCGCTGCTTGGTGGTATGCAAGCTCTGGAACCAGAGCACGAAGCCGAACGCAGCCGCAATCACCGCCAGCGTGAAGGCGCCGATCAGGACATAGTTCGCCCGGGTTTCCATCGATGACTCCAGCTACTCGTCCAAGCTCAGGCTCCGCCGTGGCGGAACCGTCACTGATCCTTTTCTCTCGCGCATGATCTTGTCCGAAAACCGGTTTCCACCTGTCGGGACCATGCGCTAGCCGATGACGGCGCGGGCGCGTTTGCCATGGAAATATTGCCGCAGCCAAGGGTGCTGCGATGCCTGCATGTCGGCGATCGATCCTGCGGCAATGATCTTACCGTTCCCTAAAACGGCGATGCGGTCGCACGCGGTATATAGGCTGTCGAGGTCGTGGGTTACCATGAAAACGGTCAACCCCAAAGTCCGCTGCAGGGTGCGCACCAGTTCGTCGAACTCGCCGGCGCCGATCGGGTCCAGGCCCGAAGTCGGCTCATCCAGGAACACGAGCTCGGGATCGAGCGCGAGCGCGCGTGCCAGCGCTACGCGCTTGATCATGCCGCCGGAGAGCTCGGAAGGATAGCGGTCGGCGACCTCGGGTTTCAGCCCGACCATCACGAGTTTCGCCACCATGATCTCGTCCAAGAGCCGCTGCGAGACCCTCAGATATTCGCGCACCGGAAACTGGATGTTCTGCCGCACGGTGAGCGAGGAGAACAGCGCGCCCTGCTGGAACAGGACGCCCCAGCGCCGTTCGACCCGGCGCCGTTCGCTGGAACTGGCGGCATCGAGGTCGATGCCGAATACTTCGATGCGTCCCGACACCTTCGGCACCAGCCCGATGATGGTGCGCGTCAGCACCGACTTGCCGGCGCCGGAGGGCCCGACAAAGCCCAGGATCTCGCCGCGCTTCACATCGAGGTCGAGACCGTCGAGCACGCGGGTCCTGCCGAACTGCACCGTGACGTCGCGGACACGGATGATGGCGTCGGAAATGGGCTGCACCACCATGGTCACATCCCGATCGACGCGAAGAAGATCGCGAACACGCCGTCCATCACGATGACGAAGAAGATGCCCTTCACCACCGATGACGTCGTGTGCTGGCCGAGCGATTCCGCGCTGCCCTGCACCGCCAGCCCCTCGACGCAGGCGACGATGCCGATCACGGCCGCCATCACCGGCGCCTTGACCATGCCGACGATGAAATGATTGATCGAGATGGCGTCGCGCAGCCGCAGCAGGAACGCTTCCGGATCGACGCCGCCATAGAGCCAGGCGACAAGGCCGCCGCCATAAAGCGCGGCCATTGCGCCGAGAAAGACAAGGATCGGCAGCGCCAACACCAGCGCCAGCATGCGCGGCAACACCAGCACCTCGATCGGATCGAACCCCATGGTGCGTAGCGCGTCGATTTCTTCGCGCATCTTCATCGAGCCGAGCTCGGCGGTGTAGGCGCTGCCCGAGCGTCCGGCAACCATGATAGCAACGAGCAACACGCCGATCTCGCGCAGCACCAGCACGCCGAGCATGTCGACCACGAAGATGTCGGCGCCGAACCTGCGGAAATGAAAGATGCCTTGCTGCGCGATGATGCAGCCGATCAGGAAGGTGATCAGCACTACGATCGGCACCGCACGCCAGCACACCTGCTCCAGATGGTGGATGGTCGAGGTCAGGCGGAACGAGCGCGGGCGGATCAAGACGTGCCCGCTCGCGACAAGCACGGCGCCGAGCATGTCGACCAATCCGATGATCGTGCCGCCGATGCCGACCACCACCCGGCCGATCTGGTCCAGCATGGCCGTGATCGAAACCGGGCCGGTTTCGGCCTCCGGCGTTTCCTTCACCCGCTGCACCTCGTCGACCAGGCTCGAATAGTTTTCCGAGAGCCCGGCGATGATCGCCTCGCCGCCACCGTGGCTCAGGCTGCGCCTGAGCCGCTCGATCAACCAGGCGCCGAAGGTGTCGAGCTTAGAGACCTGGGAGACGTCGATGAAGATGTCAGGACGGGTGCCGCGGAGTTTTTCCGCATCCGCCACCATCCGCTCCAGCACGGGCGCAAAACGGGCCGTCCACGACCCTGCGGCGCACAGGGCAAGGCCGTCGCTCTGTGCTATCCGTTCCAGTGTCGGGTCGCCGTTCAAAATGCCCACCCCAGGCTGGTTGGCTCGCTCGAAAGATAGGAATTCGAACGCCGCATTGCCTTGTAGAATCTGGCCCTAACCAGCCATAGTTGGTAGCGCCCCGCAAGCGCACGGTCCAGAAATTGCGAGATTTTGAAATGACTTCCAGCCGATCCGCGCGCCTAACGCGACAGCTTGCCGCCTTTATCGAGCGTTGGCCGATCGCGGGCGCCTTCACCATCAGCCGGGGCGCCAAAACCGAGGCCGTTACCGTCGTGGCCGAGGTCAGCCTGGACGGGCTGACCGGCCGCGGCGAGTGCGTGCCCTACCCGCGCTACGGCGAAACGCCGGAGGCGACGCTTGCGGCGATCCAGGCGATGCAGGAGCCCCTTGCGGCCGGCATGGACCGGCAGGCCCTGCAGGCGCAAATACCGCCAGGCGCCGCCCGTAACGCGCTGGATTGCGCCCTGTGGGACCTCGAGGCCAAGCGGGCCGGCAGCCGGATCTGGAACTTGCTCGGACGCGGCGCGCCAGCCCCCTGCATCACGGCCTACACGATCTCGCTGGGGACGCCGGAGGCGATGGCGGAAGCGACCGCCAGGGCCGCGCACCGGCCGCTGCTCAAGATCAAGCTCGGCGGCGACGGCGATGGCGCGCGTATCAAAGCGGTACGCAGGGCGGCGCCGAACGCCGAACTGATCGTCGACGCCAATGAGGCCTGGACGGCGGACAACCTCGCCGACAACCTCGGCGCCTGCGCGGACGCCGGCGTCACGCTGGTGGAGCAGCCCCTGCCGGCCGGCAACGATGCGGCGCTGGCGCGGGTCAAGCGGCCGCTCGCGGTCTGCGCCGACGAAAGCGTGCATGCGCGCGCCTCGCTGGAGGGGCTCCGCGATCGCTACGACGCCGTCAATATCAAGCTCGACAAGACCGGCGGCCTGACCGAAGCGCTCGCGATGGCGGATGCCGCGCAGGCGCTCGGCTTTGACATCATGGTCGGCTGCATGGTCGCGACCTCGCTCGCTATGGCGCCGGCGATGCTGCTCACGCCACAGGCGCGCTTCGTCGATCTCGATGGCCCCTTGTTGCTCGCGCGCGACCGCGACCATGGGCTGCGTTACGACGGCAGCCTCGTCTATCCGGCGGAGGCCGCGCTCTGGGGCTGATGGAGCCCCTTTTTGACGCGTTTTCTTAACGCGAACCGGTACCCACTTCGCTTGAAAACGCTATCCGGTGCCGCCCCAGCCACATCACGAGCGCACCTGACGCTGCCATTGCCGCCATCAGGTAATAGACGCCCTGGCCGTAGCGGGCATAGACGATGCCGCACAGGACCGAGGTGCTGCTCGAGACGATGCCGCTGCAGGCGGCAAGGTAGCCCTGCCCGCGCGCCATGATGTGCCCCGGCACCTGGCGCACCAAAAGCCCCATGATGCCGACCTGCGTCAGGCCGAAGGTCAGCCCATGCGTGAGTTGCACGACGGCCAGGATCGGAAGCGGCGGATCCTGTGCGGTGATCACCCAGCGCGCGACCCCGGCCAGTGCGCCGATCACGACTAGCATCGCCGGGGCCAGCGTGAGGCGCGGCGATACCGCAAACAGCACGATTTCCGCGAGCACGCCGAGCGACCACAGCGCTGCAATCGTGAGCCCGCCGAGGCCAGCCTGCTTCCAGACGATGGAGGCAAAGATATAGTAGGCGACATGGCTGCCCTGGATCAGCGCGGAAGCTGCGATGATCGCAAGAAAGCCGCGATCGCGCAGCAGCGCGACGCCGCCGCGCTGTGCGGTCTCGGCCCTCTTTGCGACCTCGAGCGGCCGCAGGCCTAAGCTCGTGAGCGCGCTAACTCCCGCTACGGCAGCGATGATCCAGATCAGGTGCTCCGCCGCGACTTCATCGACCAGCAACCCGCACAAGAGCGCGCCGACCACGAAGGCGGCCGAGCCCCACAGCCGCAGCGGCCCATAGTTCAGTCTGTAATGCGTCACGCCGCGCAGCGCATAGGCATCGGTGAGCGGCCCCGTCGGCGTCCACAGGCAGCAGGTGACGACGAAGACCAGGAATACCGGCAGCGCCTGGTGCTGGGTGCCGATGAGGGCAAATCCGAGCGCGGTCGCGGCCGCCGTGATCATGATGGCGCCGCGCAGCATCCGCCGCCGCTCGGCAAGGGACGTGATCAGCGGCAGCACGGTGAAGCGGGTCACCGCGGGCACCGCCGTGATGATGCCGATCCAGGACGCCTCGATCCCCACCGCCTTCAGCCAGAGCGGGAAGAACGGCAGATAGGTGCCGAGCATCCCGAACATGGTCCCGTAAAAGGTTCCGAGGCGAGCCGCGAATCGCTTAGCATCCGCTTGCGGCGCTGCAGGAATTTGTGATTCGGAAGCCATCAATCCAATTGCGATTCGCCTGATATCGTGGTGTTCGTTATCGCAGCGCGCCGCAATTTGCGCGACGAGATTTGCATGGCCAACGAAGCATTCGCCCTTTCGCCGATCACAGCCCGCCCGGTGCAGCCGGGCGAGGATGATTACCACGCGATCAGCGAAGCCTTCATGGAGACGGCGCGCGGCCGCTGGTTCCTCTCCGAATATGCCAAGCGCAACCGCAACGCCGACACCCGCCTGGTGCTGGATGCGGTGGCCCGGCTCGAGGAAAGCCTCGCCACGCAGAGGCAGGCGGTCGAGCCGCCCGATTCGGGGCCGGCGATAGCCGAGGCCATCGCCGCGATCCGCGACGCGGTGGAGGCCGCGCAGGCATCTGCGGCCGAAGCGCTCGATAGCCTGGAGCTGGAGCAGAAGCTTGCCCCGGTGCGCAAAGGCGCGCGGGTGATCCGCGAGATCGCGTGGCGGCTGCGCGAGATCGGCAATGACGGACGCATCTGCGACCTCATCGATTCCCAGGTCGTCGCGATCGAGAACGGCGCCGCGCAGATTTCATCCGAGGACGCGAAGGCCGCGCTGGATGCCGCCTTCGCACCGATTGTGCAACGCCTCGCCCAGTTCTCCGAGGCCGATGAGACGCCCGCGCCGAGCGCCGAAGCGCCGGTGGCTCCCTCACCCGCACCTGCACCGAAGGGCCCCGCGGAGGAGCGCTCCTTTCACGTGGTAGAGGTCGAGGCTCTACCGGAGGCGCCGGCCGTCGCAGAGACGGTCGCCGCACCTCCCGCGCCGGAAGCCGCGGAAGAGACCATCACCGTCGCGGACGCGGAGGCCGCGCTCGCCGTCGCCGAGGCCGCGCTGGCGGAGGCTGAAGCCATCGAGCTTGCTCGCGCCACCGACGAAGCTGCCGCCGACGCTCATGACGAGGCCGTGCTCGACATGATCGCGATGGAGATGGGCGCGCCCGACCCGTTCGACGTTGAGGACGCCACGGCAGCGATCGCCGAAGAGCCACCTGTTGAACTCGAAGCACCGCCCGCGCCGGAAATCGTGCCGCAGGCGCCTGAGCTTGCCGCCGCGCTGCCGGAACCGCGGTTCGAGCTTCCGCCGCAGCCCACCTTCGTCGCGCCGCCCGAGCCTCCGGTCGAAATCTCGCTCGGCTCCACCATCATTGCCAACGGCATCGTCAAGAAGCCGAGCGCTGCCGCCAACGATCCGCTCGCACCTATCCGCCGCATGAGCCAGGCCGAGAAGATAGCGTTCTTCTCGTAGGCGCGAAAGCCGCTGTTGCGCGAGGAGACTCGCGTAGGGCGGCCAATGTCTCGTTACAAGAGTTGTGATAAAGTGGGCCGCACAGACATGCGCGGCTGCTAGCGTCCACGCACTCTGTGCCAACTGCGAGTGAAGCAACGCACGCGAAGGCCATCCTGACGACAGGTGCAAACGACGGACTCATATCATGAGGCGGTCGACATCGGCGGACGAACCTTCGAGCATTCAGCGCCGCGTGCTACTTGATCCGCGCGACGGCGACGTCGAGGACGATGCCGCCAGCCCCGGACAGCGTTCGCTGCTTGCTATTGCCGGCAGCCTGCTCGTCGAGATCAGCCTGCCGAAGCTCTTGTTCGCGTGGACCGCGTTGCTCCTGCTGCCGGCCGTGCTGCTTGGCCTTGCGCCGCTCTTGGCTTCCGCCTGGCTTTCAATCTTGTCCGAAAAAATCCTGGTCCTGACGGAAATCGGCGCGGCATTGATGCTCATCGCGATCGTCGCGCTGGGATGGTTCGGCTGGCGGCCGCTGCTGCGGATCGTCGAGATCAGTTTCTGGTCGCTCAACGCGCTCGCCGTGCAGCCGAGCTATGCGTTCTGCCGCGAGGCACTGCGCCACCTAACGGAACGGATCTGGCGGAACAGCCTGACCCCCACGTTGCGCATGCGAGTGCGGCGTGCGTGCTCGCTCGGCGCCGGCATCCTGCTCAGCGCAGGTGCGGCATTGATCGCGATCCTGGTTTGGCCGGCCTCGCGATGGACTGCCGGCCTGATCGATCTGGCCCAAGGCCATCATCTCGTGATGACGACGTTGGCCAACGCCATCGTGCTCGTGTGCTGCTATCTCGCCGCCGCATCATTAGCTTGGGGTTTTGCGGATGCCAGCATGGATCAGCCGGCCGATCTTGCCGCGTTTGACGTCCCTCGATCCGATGCACGCATCTGGCGCGTTGCACATCTGTCGGATGTCCATGTCGTCGGCGAGCGATATGGCTTCCGCATCGAGAGCGGACGCGCCGGCCCGTGCGGCAATGAGCGCTTCGCCGCCGTGTTCGCGCGTCTCGCCGCCATTCATGCCGCCGATCCGCTCGATCACGTGCTGATCAGCGGCGATATGACGGACGCAGGACGCGCAAGCGAATGGGCCGAATTCCTCGAGGCATTGTCAGAGCACCCTGATCTTGCAACACGGACGATCGTGCTGCCGGGCAATCATGACGTGAACATCGTCGATCGGGCCAACCCTGCCCGGCTCGACTTGCCGTTCAGCCCCGGCAAGCGGCTGAGGCAAATGCGAACCCTGTCGGCGATATCGGCCATTCAGGGCGATCGGGTGCGCCTCGTCGACAAGTCAGGCAAAGTCGCGGCCACGCTGGACGATCTCCTCACGCCGCATCGCGAACAGATTGTTGCGTTCGCCGAACGCGGCGGCGTGCGTCGGGGCGCCGGGCTTCGCCGGCTGTTCGAGGACCAATTCCCGATGATCCTTCCCCCAGAGCAGGAAGAGGGTCTCGGAATAGCCATCCTCGACTCCAATGCCGAAACCCACTTCTCCTTTACCAACGCGCTCGGGCTGGTCTCTCTCGAACAGGTGCAGCGGCTGGAGGCCGCCATCAGCTATTTTCCGAAGGCACGCTGGATCGTCGCGCTGCACCACCACCTTGCGGAATATCCCATGCCGACGACGAAGTTCTCGGAGCGCATTGGGACGGCATTGATCAATGGGAGTTGGTTCGTTCGTAGACTGCAAGCCTTTGCCGATCGCGTCGTGGTGATGCACGGTCACCGCCACATCGATTGGATCGGTGCATGTGGCGCATTGAAAATCATCTCCGCCCCCTCGCCGGTGATGAACGCTGCCGATGATGCGCCAAGCTATTTCTACATTCACCGGCTAACTAGCGGTCAGGGCGGAACGCTTTGCCTTGCCGAACCCGAAAAGGTGGAGGTTATACGCAGCTAAGTCTTTGCCCGCTTCGCATCCGCCGGTCCTCCGAGCAGATCGGCGAGCCAGCGCGTCGACGGGTGCTCGGCAGAGAAGGTGAGAAGCGCAAGCGTGATTGGCACGCCGATGAAGGTGCCGAACAGGCCCCACAGGAAGGTCCACAGGAAGATCGCAAACAGCACGATGAACGGCGATATCGACAGCGTGTTGCCGGCGACGCGTGGCTCGACATAGCTGCCGACCACGAACTGGATGATGTTGAGGCAGGCAAAGACACCGAACACCGCCGGCCAGCTCTCGAATTGCGTCATGGCAAGCAGCGTGGGAAACAGCGTGGCGATGAAAGGGCCGATGAAGGGGATGTAGTTCAGCACGAAGGCGATCACGCCCCACTCGAACGCAAATGGCAATCCGGTAACGCCGGCGAAAAGACCGACCAGAAGTCCGGTGACCGCGCTCATCTGCGTGCGCACCAGTAAGTATTTCCGAAATTTGGCCGCGGTCGCCGCACTGCCATTGAGCAAGACGCGCGCCGCCGTGGTGTTTTCCAATCTGTCGATTCTTCGCTTGACGTCCTCGACCTCGAGCAACCCCAGCACGACATAGACGAGCGCGATCAGCCAGAAGCTCAGCGTGGTGTTGACGCGGCCGGTGACGTATTGCGTGGCGCGCAGCAGCCAGCCGACGTTGAAATGCTCGGCCCAGAGGCTGGCAACCTCGATGCCATGGCCATCGAGCCACACCACGGCCCGTTCATAGAATGTCTGATACCGCGCCGCATCGGCAACCAGGAAGTGGCCGACGCGGCCAAAGCCCCATGCTGCCAGCGAAGCGAAGGCAAGGCAGACCGCCACCGTGACCAGCATGGTGATCGCGAGCGCTGCGAGTTTTGGCATCCATGACTGCAGCCACTTCTGCGCCGGCCAGACGATCGCGATGATGAAGAGAGCTGCAGCCAGCGGCGCCAGCACTGTCCTCGCCTGGGATGCAGCCGCGCCGACGAGCACCACGGCGATGATGACGGTTGCAACCCTCTGCCCGGAGCCGTCCCCCATCCTGGATTCCTCCGACCTTGCGCCAATCAAACATTGTCAGGTGCTTCAATCCGCCGCAAGGGCAGTCAGCCAATCGATCGGTCAGGGCCAGGGATGTGGACGCCGCGGCTTCATGCGCTGATTGCGCAGGCGCCGAAACGATGTTCAGCGCCGTAGCCCGGGTTGCGCTTCCGCTTCACCCGGGCTACAGAATCTCGGCCTTGTTCAGGCCACCAGCTTGGCGAACAGGTCGGCGTCGACATTGCCGCCGGAGAGAACGATGACGACGTTCTTGCCCTTGGCGTCGATGCGGCCGGCGAGCAAGGCGGCAAGGCCGACGGCGCCGCCGGGCTCGACCACCAGCTTCAGTTCGCGATAGGCGAACGCCACCGCTGCGGCGACTTCCTCATCCGAAGCCGAGACGCCGCGCGCCAGCAGCTTGCTGTTGATCGCAAACGTGAGCTCGCCCGGCATCGCCGCCATCAGCGCGTCGCAGATGGTGCGGGCTGCGGCGGGATGCGGCTCACGATGTCCCGCCTGCAGCGATAGCGCGTGGTCGTCATAGCCCTTCGGCTCGGCGACGATCACCTGGGCTTGTGGGAACTGAGCTTTCACCGCGGTCGCGACGCCCGCGATCAGTCCGCCGCCGGAGGCCGGCGCCACCACGATGTCGGGGTCAAGCCCAAGCGCGGCCATGTCCTCGGCGATCTCGCGGCCTGCGGTGCCCTGCCCTGCGATCACGAAGGGATCGTCGTAGGGACGCACCAATGTCGCGCCACGCTTGCTCGCAATGCCATTGGCGATCGCCTCGCGGTCCTCGCGGTCGCGGTCATAGAGCACGACCTCGGCGCCATAGGACTTGGTGCGCTCGCGCTTGGTGATGGGCGAGTCCGCCGGCATTACGATGGTCGCCTGCATGTTGAGGATCTTCGCCGCTGCGGCCACACCTTGGGCGTGGTTACCAGAGGAGAATGCGACGACCCCGCCGCCGCGCTGGGCCTGCGGGATCGACGACAGCTTGTTGAAGGCGCCGCGGAACTTGAACGAGCCGGTCCGCTGCAGCATTTCCGGCTTCAGGAACACCTTGGTCCCGGCGCGCTCGTTGAGGACGGGAAAGGACAGCAGCGGCGTGCGCACCGCGAACGGCGCGACCACCTTTGCGGCGGCTTCGATATCAGCCGCGTCGACGGGTGGATTTGCGATGATTTCGGTCATACGCAATTTGTAACGCGGCCGCCGACAGGCCGGCAAGACGCTTCTGTGTGATGCACAGAAGGAGGTTCGTAGCCCGGGTGGAGCGGAACGCGTAACCCGGGACCGCTGGTCAACGCCGATACAGAAGTCCCGGGTTGCGCTGCGCTCCACCCGGGCGACGGGTCAGGCTAGGCCGCGAAATGCGGGTCCTCGGCCACGAATTCGGCCGGATCGTTCTCGGGCGCGGCTTCGGGCTCGACCGGCCGGAGATTGAGGGCGTGGTCGATAAAGACGCGCGCCGAGGCTTGCCAGGTGTGGCGCGCCGCAAAGTCGACGCAGACCCGCGCCGGGATGCTGAGCGCCTCCAGGCAGGCCTCGCGGAGGTCTTCCTTCAGCGCGCCGACCGGCGCAGTACCGATCACGTCACGCGGACCGACCACTGGGAAAGCGGCGACCGGCAGGCCGCTCGCAAGCGCCTCCAGCAGCACCAAACCGAAGGTGTCGGTCCTGCTCGGGAACACGAACACATCGGCAGCGGCATAAATGCGCGCCAATTCCTCGCCGTGCCGTGCGCCCAGGAACACGGCGTCGCGGTATTTCCGCTCCAGTGCCGGACGCGCCGGCCCGTCGCCCACAACGACTCTGGTGCCCGGCAGATCGAGGTCGAGGAAGGCTTCCAGGTTCTTCTCGACCGCCACCCGGCCGACGCTCAGGAAAACCGGTGCCGGAAGACAGAGGTCGACATGGCGCGGATGGAACAGCGCGGTATCGACGCCGCGCGACCACAGCACCACGTTGCGAAAACCGCGCGAGCGCAGTTCGGCGGCGAGCGCCGGGGTTGCCGCCATCACCGCCTGGCTCGGCCGATGGAACCAGCGCAACAGCCGCCAGACCCAGCTTTCCGGGATCGGCGAGCGCGCCGAGACATAGTCGGGAAAGCGGGTGTGAAAGCTCGTGGTGAACGGCAGGCCGCGCTTGCGGCAATAACGGCGCACCAACAGGCCGATCGGACCTTCGGTGGCGATGTGGATGCTGTCAGGCTTGTCCTGCTCGATCAGCGCGGCAATCGCGGCCGGATGCGGCAAGGCCAGCCTGAGGTCGCGATAGCTCGGCATCGCGAAGGTGCGGAACGATTGCGGTGTGAGAAATGCGATCTCAACGCCGAGGCCCTTTGCCGCCTCGGCCATCATGGTCAGCGTCCGAACCACCCCATTGACCTGGGGATGCCATGCGTCGGTCGCGACCAGGATTTTTGTCATGCGGCGCGCGCCGTGACCCGTGGAACTGGTGCGATGCGCCGGACCGGATCGGTCCAGGTGATGATCTCGAAGCGGCCGTCCTCATGCTCGGCCAGCGCCGTGCAGCTCTCGACCCAGTCGCCGCAATTCATGTAGCGGATGCCGTGTTCGTCGCGGATGGTCGCATAGTGGATGTGGCCGCAGATCACGCCGTCGCAGCCATGGCGACGCGCTTCGCTGGCGAGCGTGGTTTCGAACGCGCCGATATAGTTCACCGCCTTCTTGACCTTCAGCTTCGCCCATTGCGACAGCGACCAATAGGGCACGCCGAACATGCGGCGGAAGAAGTTGACGAAGCGGTTCATCTGGATCGCGAAGTCGTAGGCCTTGTCGCCGAGATGGGCGAGCCAGCGCGCATTCTGCACCACGAGGTCGAAGATATCGCCGTGGATCACAAGGTAGCGCTTGCCGTCGACGCCGGTGTGGATGGTGTTCTCCATCACGTCGATGCCGCCGAAATGCGTGCCGTAGTATTTACGCAGGAACTCGTCGTGATTGCCGGGGATGTAGATGACCTTGGCGCCCTTGCGTGCCTTGCGCAGCATCTTCTGCACGAAGTCGTTGTGGGTCTGGGGCCAGTGCCAGCTCGACTTCAGCGCCCAACCGTCGACGATGTCGCCAACCAGGTAGATTGTGTCGGCATCGTGAGAGCGCAGGAAATCCAGCAATCGGTCGGCTTGCGACCCGCGGGCTCCGAGATGGACATCGGAGATAAACAACGTGCGAAAGCGCCGCTCGGGGCTCTCTTCACTGAAAGAGTCGCTTCCCATACCTGTGCACCTAACAAATCCCTGTGACAGGGCGATGACGATTCGTCGCAGCCAACGGTCCCACCAGAATCAGCTATGCGCCCCTTTGAAATGCGGATAACAGCGCCATGCGACAATCTGGCGACACGAGGGGCCGTGGATGTACGGAACGAGGCCTGTAGCCCGGATGAAGCGAAGCGCAATCCGGGATAAGCGGCCTCCAGGCGCGCAAAGGCCCCGGATTACGCTGCGCTCCATCCGGGCTACGGTGTTGCGGGTCGTCTAATAAAATCTGTGAAAATGATGCACCGGCCCGTGGCCGTGGCCGACGGTGAAACGATCGGCGGCTTCGATCGCGGCGCTGATCCAGCGCTTGGCGTTGCGCACGGCTGACGTCACGTCTTCGCCCTTGGCAAGCTCGGCTGCGATCGCCGACGATAATGAGCAGCCGGTGCCATGGGTGTTTGCGGTGTTGATGCGCGGCGCGGCGAGCACGATCGCGCTGTCGGCATCGACGAGATAGTCGATGCTCTCGCTGCCCTGCCCGTGCCCGCCCTTGATCAGCACCGCCTGACAGCCGAGCGCAAGCAGCCGCCTGCCCTGGCTCTCGATGGCGGCCTCGTCTGCGGCCATCGGTTCATCGAGCAGTGCTGCGGCTTCCGGCAGGTTCGGGGTGATCAACGACGCAAGCGGGATCAATCTCGTGCGCAGCGCATCGACCGCCTCCGCGGCAAGCAGGCGATCGCCCGAGGTTGCAACCATCACCGGATCGAACACGACATGCTTCGGCGACCAGCGCTCGAGCCCGGCCGCGATCGCATCGATGATCGAGAGCTCGGCGACCATACCGATCTTGACCGCGCCGACCGCGAGATCGGAGAACACTGCATCGATCTGCGCGGTCACGAACTCGGCCGGCACCTGGTGGATGCCGCGCACGCCCATCGTGTTCTGCGCGGTCAGCGCGGTGATGACGGAGGCGCCGTAGACGCCGAGCGCGGCAAAGCTCTTCAAATCCGCCTGGATGCCGGCACCGCCAGAGGAATCCGAACCGGCAATGGTAAGTGCGATCGGCGTCGTCATCGGAAAGCTGCCACGCAGTAGACGATCATGGGTTGTCCTAGGTTTGATCATCCCTTGTCGAATCGAGCGGAGACCTGGACTTCACCTCGCCCCGCTTGCGGGGAGAGGTCGAAATTCAAGCGCAGCTTGAATTTCGGGTGAGGGGGGGCCTCCACGAGGGTATCTGCCACCGTGTTCGTGGAGAGAGCCCCTCACCCCAACCCTCTCCCCGTAAGGACGGGGAGAGGGAAGTGCCGCCGTCAATCCGTACTAATTAAAATCAGTTCGCTTTAGCGCCAAGGACCAAGGCCGGCAAGCTGGCTTGCCATCGCACCCCGAATTTGGCTCTATGCGCCGGCTACCCTGCCCCGGAGATGACAGCGATGGTTCCCTTCTTCATCCAGATCAAGTGCAAGCTCGGCCAGTCCTATGCCGTCGCCAATGCGCTGGCGGAGGCCGAGATCGCTTCCGAGATCTACTCCACCGCGGGCGATTACGATCTCCTGGTGAAGTTCTACGTCGACAAGGACACCGACATCGGCCATTTCGTCAACGAGAAGGTCCAGGTCATCCCGGGCATCCAGGACACCCACACCATCATCACCTTCAAGGCGTTCGGGACCACCTAGAGCATGATCCGGAAAAGTGGAAACCAGCTTTCCCTCGCCACGAACGCGAAGCGTTTGTGCGGAGATCGATTCCGTCTAATCTGGTCATGAGCTAATTGACATGGCCGACTGCCCAGACATAGGCGGCCACCGCGGCAGTGTCGGCGTCCGACAGCTCGGCACCTCCCTTCGGCGGCATGACGCCCGTATAGTTGCGCGGGTGCGGTATGCCGTCGGTCACCGTCTTGGTGATCGCCGCGAGGCTGCCGTCGCTCCACACCCAGTTGCCGGAAGTCAGGTCTGGACCGACTGACGTCCCTCGGGCATCGGACCCGTGACATCCGCTGCAGGTGCCGTTGCTGGCCTCGCCGTGGAAGATGCGGTCGCCGAGCGCAACCTGATCCTTGGTGGCGCCGGGCGGCACCGACAGATCCGCCGTGGCGCGCCCAGCGTCGGCATGCGTCCCTTCCGGCGGCGCGGCCGCGCCACTCGAACCCGGCGCCGGGGCGATTGCCGGTGCGGCAGCCAGCCGCGCGGTTGCCGCATCGCCGCGATAAGTCACTCGCCAGATGCGGCCATGCACGTCGTCGCCGATATAGAGAGCCCCGTCCGGCCCCATCGCAAGGCCGCTCGGCCGAAAGGCGGCGCGACCGGGATCCATGTGCGCGCCTGCAAAGCCGTCCGCGAACACCACATAGCTACCTGTCGCCTTGCCGTCGGCCATCGGCTGGAAGATGACATTGTAGCCCGCCTGCTCCCGTGGCGCGCGATTCCACGAACCGTGGAAGGCGATGAAGGCGCCGTCACGATAAGGCTCGGGGAACTGGGTGCTGGTATAGATCAGCATATCGTTGGGCGCCCCAATGGCCGGGAAAGGCAGCAACCGGCGCTAGCTTAGCGGCGCAGGCCCCGACCGCCTTGCCGCCGTCGCCGCCATATTCCGGCGCCAGGACGAGCTTTTTCTGATCTTGGTCGTAGTAGCATTCCGGCCATCCGTAATCGCCACCCTTCTTCAGCTCGAGGAGCTCCTCGGCCGGCAGCTCGACACCCTGCTCGACCGTGTAGAGCTTGGGCCAATTCTGCGATAGCTGATCGCGACCGTGCTGGGTGACATAGAGCCGCCCGGCCTTGTCGAACGCGAATCCCTCGCCGTTGCGGATGCCGGTGGCGTACCGCTCAGCCGCTGAGAAGGTCTGATCGGTCTTGTTGGCGTCGTAGCGCCAGGTGCCGGCGCGCGTCTCCAGCTCGGTGCAGGGATTGAGACCGGGCGACAGCGGCATGCGGTTGTCGGCCTGGCAGGCATTGGTCGCGGATCCCAAATCGACGAACAGGTTGCCCGTCGCGTCAATGACGAACGGGTGCATCGGGTGGTCGCCGGTCAGCGGCATGCCGGCCACCACCGTCTGCGGCTGGCCGGCCGGCGCGATTTCGTCCGGCGCGCGCGCATAGCGGACGATCTTGTCGTTCAGTTCGGCATAGAGCGCACCATTGTAGAGCGCGATGCCGGTACCGCCGGCGGCGCCCGTGGACTTGTCCGGGCTAAAGCGCCGAATGACGTCTGCCCTCCCGCTGCCAGTCGTGTCCTTGAGCGCGAGCAGAAATCCGCCGGCCGGCGGAGTGTCGTTATGGTAGTAACGACCGCTCCAACTGTTGGCATAGACAACATTGTCGCTGCTGACCGCAAGATGGCGCACATGGCCGAGATTGTCGGCAAAGACCGTAGCGCAAAATCCGGGCGACAGGGTGATGCCGCTATCCTGATTTTGGCATTCTGCGGCGGCGGCGGCGCCATGGGGAGCGGCCGCCGTAGCTATGGCCAACACCAAGATAGCTGAAGGGAGATTTATCTTCGCGCGCTCGTGTGACGGCATTGTCTCTGGTCCCTCACGCGGCCCAACGGAACTGAACCACGGGCTCAGTTCGCTTAACACCGCTATCTCCGAACGTTTATAACGATAGCGTTTATTGAAACGCAGGCATTCGGATTTGCACGAGGACCGGGGACTCAAAGCTTTGTGATCGGATCGGGAACAAACTCAAAAGATGCTGCGCCGGCTCCAGACGGTTCTCTCTTCGCCGTTCGGATGTGCCGTTCATCAAGCACTTACGAGTACACGCCCTAGGTCTTGGTCCCGCTCAGCTTCGGCGGCGGCGTGGGCCCCTCGACCGGTGGCAGCGATTTGAGATAATCCGCCATCGCCGCGCGGTCGTCGTCGGACAATTGCGATGTGTTCTTGATCACGCGCGCCATCAATCCGCTGGCGCTGTCGCCCTCAGGCAATTCGCCGGTCTTCAGGAAATAGGCGAAATCCTTCACGCTCCAGTCTCCGAGATTCTTTTGCGTGATGTTCGGCACCCAGCCCTCGCCCTCCGGATTCGGTCCGCCGCCAAAACGCTGCGCGCGGATGATGCCGCCCAGGACATTGCGCGGGCTGTGGCACTCCGCGCAATGGCCAAAACTGTTCACGAGATAGGCCCCGCGATTCCATTGCGCGGAGCGTGTCGGATCCGGCGTGAACGGCTTGCCATCCATGAACAGGACTTTCCAGACGCCGATGTTGCGGCGGATGTTGAAGGGAAACGGCACGTCGTGATCGCGCACCGTGCCGGCGACCGGCGGCAGCGTCTTGATGAAGGCGAAGAGGTCGCGGACGTCCTCGATCTTCGCATGCTGGTAGGACGTGTAGGGAAACGCCGGGAAAAAGTGGGTACCTTCCGGCGAGGTGCCCTTCATGACCGCGGTGACGAAATCAGCCTCGCTCCATCGGCCGATGCCGTCATTGGGATCGGGCGAGATGTTCGGCGCATAGAAGGTGCCGAACGGAGAAGGAATCGCGAGCCCGCCGCCGAGCCGGGTGCGATCGGGCTGGTCGGGCACGGCGTGGCAGGACGAGCATCCGCCCGCGTTGAAGATGGTGGAGCCGTTGTTGATGTCAGGCTCATAGGCCGGCAACGCGCTGGCCGCGATCGTCGAAGGTATGGTCAGCCACCAATAGACGCCGACGGCGACAATGCCGGCGAGGATGACCGCGGGATATGTTCGTCGCAACATGGTCCGACCCGTCATTGGAGCGCTTTCGAGCGAAGCGGGACACCGCTTCGCGCTGCATCGATCGAGCGGCTAATATGGCGACAGTTTCGGCCATGCGCTTGCTCGAAATTTTCCGCGCTCGCGGGCGATTTTGGGAATAAAGCGGATAAGCTATTGTTTTGAGGTCGACACTCATCCGAGGCCAACAGGGAGAAAACCATGCCGAACAAGACCATGCTTGCCACGCTCGCGCTCGGAGCCGCCGTCGTGTTTGCCGGTCCTGCTCTCGCCGACAAGTACAAAGTGCCGTTGGACAGCAAATCGGAAGTGCCGCCGAACAGCAGCAGCGGAACCGGCACCGCCGATATCGACTATGATCCGGCGACCAAGAAACTGAGCTGGAAGGTGACCTATTCCGGCCTCACCGGTCCCGCCACCGCGGCACATTTCCACGGTCCTGCCGAAGCCGGCAAGAACGGCGGTGTCGCGGTCCCGATCCCGAATATCGCCTCGAGCCCCGCCGAAGGCAGCGCCACGCTGACGGACACGCAGGCCGCCGATTTCCTCGCCGGCAAGTACTACGTGAACGTCCACACCGCAGCCAATCCGGGCGGCGAAATCCGCGGCCAGGTCGTGAAATAGGCGAGCCACGAGCGTTCATTCCTGAAGGCGGATGCTGCGGCATCCGCCTTTTTCGTTTTGTACCTAATGAGGTAGATCGGCGGTGACCACGATGAAGCTGCGCCCCCTCTCCCGCCTGCGGGAGAGGGCTGGGGTGAGGGTATCTCCGCGATAAAGACTCTTCGTGTGGAGAGAGCCCTCACCCGGCGCTTACGCGCCGACCTCTCCCGCAAGCAGTTCTGTGCGTCAAGTTCAGCAAAATCGGTCATGGGGTCCGGCCAAGCCATCCCCTCGGAGCCGCCGTCGCTCGCTCGCCCCAAGCGCAGCGCTGGCGAGCGACGGCGGCTCCGAGGGGTGGCGT
>NZ_JBVAPG010000009.1:0-122942 GCF_055413685.1 Bradyrhizobium sp. LeoA1Lang
TCAGAGGTCCCTTCAGAGGGGAGCACCCAATCATCGCCCAGCGGCAGCGTCAATCACCCCGATCGGGCAATCCAAAGCATTCCGCGCAAGTCAAGGCCGGGCACGGCGATCCTCTCGTGACGCTCACGAATGTTCTGACGTAGTTGATTTCCTGAAATGCCTCGCGGCCGCGGTGGCTGCGCGGCACCTGTCCGATGATCAGGATCATCGGCGTCGAATCCTGCCAGGCGGTATGCAATCCGATCGCGGCGTGCATCGCGCCGGGGCCGCGGCTGACGACGCAAACGCCGGGACGCCCGGAAATCTTGCCGTCCGCTTCCGCCATATGCGAAGCCGTGGCCTCATGACGACAGGTCACGAAGTGGATGCCTGCATCCAATAGCGAGTCGAAAATCGGCAGCGCGCTCTCGCCGGGCACGCCGAACATTCGGTCGATGCCATTGATGCGCAATGCGGAGACCAATAGCTGGCCGCCGCTGCGCAAGGCCGTTACCGGACCGGCCGGTTGCACCGGATCATGCTTGTTCACGGGCTCGTTCCTGGTTGCGCGATGGCGTCCTGGCGGCCGCTCATTCCTGGAAGACTTCGACGCGGCGCTGCCGGATCGCCGGCATCATGATCGAGATCAGCAAGGCTGCCGAGATCAGGAGCAGCGCGAGACTTATCGGCCGCTGCAGGAAGACCATGGGATCGCCATGCGAGGTGATCAGGCTGCGCCGGAAATTCTCCTCGACCATGGGTCCGAGCACAAAGCCCATCAACAATGGCGCCGGCTCGGCGTCGAGCTTGCGCAGGACGTAACCCAGCAGGGAAAAGCCGACCGTCATGTAAACGTCAAAGCTCGAATTATTCACCGAGTAGACGCCGATGGCGCAGATGACGACGATGACCAGATAAAGCAGCCGGTATGGAACTGCGAGCAGACGAACCCAGATGCCGATCATCGGCAGATTGATGATCACCAGCATTGCATTGCCGAGGAACATGCTGGCGATCAGGCCCCAGAACAGGTCCGGCTGCCGGGAGACGATCATGGGTCCGGGCGCGATGCCGTGCAGCGTCAAGGCGCCAACCATCAACGCCATGGTGGCGCTGGTCGGGATGCCCATCGTCAGCAACGGCACGAACGACGTCTGCGCCGCGGCATTGTTGGCGCTTTCAGGCCCCGCCACGCCTTCAATGGCGCCATTGCCGAACCGTGACCGATCTTTGGCGACGCGCTTCTCGAGGGCGTAGGCCGAGAACGACGCGATGGTCGCACCACCGCCCGGCAGGATGCCGAACAACGTGCCGAGGGCGGTGCCGCGCAAAACGGCCCCCCAGGCACCTCGCAATGCGCCGAACGATGGCCAGATGGTGCCGATCCGCATCTGGTTGACGATGCGGACCGATGCCGCTTCGAGATTGGAGATCACTTCGGCGACGCCGAACAGCCCCATGACAAGCGCGACGAAATTGATGCCGTCGGACAGTTCAACAAGGCCGAACGTCATGCGGGCTTCGCCGGTGTTGAGGTCCATACCGACCATGCCGAGCAGCAGGCCGAGAAAGATCATCGCAATGGCGCGAAACGCCGAACCGTTGGCGAGCACCACCGCCGAGACGAGCCCGAGCACCATCAGCGAAAAATAGTCCGGCGAGGCGAATTGCTGCGTCATCAAGGCGAGCGGCGGTCCAAGAAGCGCGATGACGACCGTGCCAATGCATCCCGCGATGAACGACCCGATGGCTGCGATCGCGAGCGCCTCGCTCGCCCTGCCCTGCTGGGCCATCTTGTAGCCGTCGATCGCGGTGACCACGGAGGTGGATTCGCCGGGAATATTGACCAGGATCGCCGTGGTCGATCCGCCATACTGGGCGCCGTAGTAGATGCCGGCCAGCATGATGATCGCGGAGACCGGACTGAGCGCATAGGTCGCGGGCAGCAATAACGAGATCGTGGCGACCGGGCCAAGGCCGGGCAGCACACCGATCAGCGTGCCGAAGATGGCACCGACCAGGCAGAAGAACAGGTTGATGGGCGTCGCGGCGACGGCGAAGCCATGACCAAGCTGGGCGAACACATCGCTCATGGCAGCAGGTCCACCGGAATCTTGAGAAGCCACACAAAGATCACGGCTGACGCCGCCGCGAGCAGCACGCCGCTCACGAGGCTTTGCCGCCAACGGGTCTCGACGGACGCGAAATGCGCAATCGCCACCTGCGCCAGGATCGCGATGATCAAGCCGGCGCGCTCGACCAGCACGCCGAACGCCATGAACGATAGCAGGACGCAGATCAACGGCCGCAGATGGAACGATCCGATCGGATTGCCTTCAGCGAGCAGTCCCTTGACGGCAAGGCAAAGCCCCATGCCCAACAGAACGAGCGCAAGCCCGAGCGGGAAGTAGCCTGGCCCCATCTCCAGGACGGTGCCGACTGAGAGCGTTCGGATATAAAGCAGCGCGACCGTCGCGACCGCTACCAGCAGCAAGCCGGAATAGAAGTCGGTGTTGTGGCCGCGCCGCCCGGCAGGTGACCTCATGCTGATATTGCCTCCCGCTCACCTATCCCGAGGTGAGTCAGTTCTTCTTCTCGGCGATTTCCTTGAGGAGCTCGCGCCACTGCTCGACTTCAGCGGCGATCTGCGCCTTGTATTCGTCTGGTGTCGTGAACACGGTCGAGGCGCCGACCACCGCCATGCTCTTCTTGACCTCGGGGTCGGCCGCCATCTTCTTCAGCACGTCCGACAGTTTGGCGATGATCGAGTCCGGCGTGCTGGCCGGCGCCATCAGGCCATTCCATGACTCGACGCTGTAGCCCGGCGTCACCGTTTCAGACACCGTCGGCAATTGCGGCGCGAACTCGTTGCGCTTGGCCGACGTCACCGCCAGCGCGCGCACCTTGTTGGCCTCCATCTGCGGCAACGCATCGGTCATATTGGTGAAGGACAAATTGACCTCGCCCGACACCACGGCGGCCGTGGCCGGCGAACCGCCCTTGAATGGAACGTGCGTCATCTTGGTCCCGTTCCGCGCATCGAATAGCTGCACCGAATAATGCATCAGGCCGCCGGCGCCGCTGGACCCATAGCTCAGCTTGCCAGGGTTGGCTTTGGCATAGGCAACGAGATCCTGCATCGTGTTGATCGGGAGCGACGGGTTGACGATCACGGTCTGCGGAATCGTGCTGACGACACTGACCGGCTTGAAGCTCTTCACCGGATCATACGACGTCGTTTGCGCGACCGGAGCGACCGAAATGGCCCCCACGCTGCAGATGCACAGCGTGTAACCGTCGCCGGGCGACTTCGCCACGAGGTCCGAGCCGACAATGCCGCCGCCGCCGGCGCGGTTGTCGACGATCACCGTCTGCCCTAATTCCTTCTCTAGATACCGCGCTGTGATGCGCGCGACCGAATCGGTGTAGCCGCCGGGCGCATAGGGCACGACCAGCTTGATCGTTTTGCTCGGCCACTCCTGCGCCGATGCCGCCGTGGCGCTCAATGCCATGCCTGCCGACAGAACGGCCGCCGCAATTCGCATCATCTTTCGTTTCCCCGCATGTGATCTATTTCGTGAGAATGATTCAGGTGATGTTCGATCCCGCAAGGCCGAGCGCGCTCCTGGCAACCGTCTCGCCCGCCGTGAATTCGCTGAGCTCGACCGGCGTCGGCGCGAATTCGACCCGCCGGAACTTGTCCTGATCCTCGAACGGCACCGTGGCGTCGATGCCGAGCTTGGTCCGCACGCCCTCTTTGCTGACGCGCACATATTCGTGCCCGCGCGCACCAGGGATGAGAAACAGGTCGGCAGACGCTTCCATCCGCGTCGCCACCGCATATTCCACGTCGATGGGATCGCGGATATCGATGTCGTGGTCGACCACGGTGATGAGATCGAGATCCTTCAACGCACCGAATGCCGCCAAGATCGCGTTGCGCTGAAGCCCATTGTGCTGCCGGCTCTGCTTGTGGACCTGGATCACCGCGTGGAAGCGATGCAGACCGCCTGACGTCATCTCGACGTCAGTCACGATCGGAATCGCCGACTGCAGCACTTTCAGCAGGCTGGCCTCCAGCACGTATTTCCGCAGGATGATGGTCTCGCGCCCGAAGCCGTTAATGACGTGGTAGATCGGCCGCAGCCGATGCGTGACGGCGGTGATCTTCAGGACCGGCGCGTCGGCCGCCGGCGCGGCGAAGCCGACGAACTCGCCGAATGGTCCCTCGGGAGCGACCTCGTCGGCGAGAATCTCACCTTCGAGGACAAACTCGCTCTCCGCCGGCACCAGGAGATCCTGCGACACCGCCTTACCGACCGTAAGCGGCCGGCCCGCCAGCCCACCCGCAACGGCAAGCTCGTCGGCGCTTTCCGGCATCTGCGAACCCATGGTCGCCGCGGTGAAGTGCAGTGCGAGGTCGGCGCCGATGCAGACCGCGACCGGCAGTGACCGGCCCTGCTCCTTGGCGCGCTCGAATGCGAGCCGCAGGTGACGACCGAAGTCGAGCTTGATCGCGACCCGGTCGGCCCCCAATAGCTGCAGGCGATGGTAGGAGGCGTTGTAGATGCCGGTGACCGGATCCTTCACCACCACGATGCCGGCGGTGATGTAGCGGCCCGCGTCGCCCGGCGCGTGAAACAACGCAGGGATAGTCTTCGTAATGTCAAAGCCGGTGCGCAGCACCACTTCCTGAACGGGAACTTCGCTCACAAGCTCCGGCTTCAGCGGACCACCGAGGGCGCGCTGCACGAGACCGCGGATGCCCCTGAAATCAAGCCCGAAGCCGGCTTCGCAGTTTTCCCTCGAACTCAGGAGATTGCCGACGACCGGAACGTCCGCGCCCTTGACCGACGGAAACAACAAGACCTGTTTGCCGTCGTGCTTCTTCAGCATTGCTGCGAGTTCAAGATGCGGATCGACCGGCTTTTCATAGGTGAGGATGCGGCCACGCTGTGCCAGACGGGCCAGCGCCGAACGGAAACGCGTATCGAGAACTTCGGGCTGCAAGATCGATCCTATTAGATCATGATCCGATTGGAAGAAATCGGATCATGATCTCATCTCTTTGTTTGAGCATGATCTTTTCGGAAAACCGGTTTCCACTTTTCCGGATCATGCTCTAAAAATTGCCAAACAAGAATAGCTAAGCAATAAAGCTAGTCAAGCCTGCTTGCTAGGCACATCGTGGTGAAGATGTACGCGCGGCGCGCGCAGACTTAGCTGGAAATTCCAAGCGCCCTATCGACGATCACGTCGATCAGCGAGAGCTGCGCCGCGCTCGGCTCGCCTCCGCGCCGTTGCAGCGCGAAATCAATCACGGCTCGCGACGCACTGATAATGTCGTTACGCTGCAGTGCACGCGACTGCGAGGGCAGCTTCGCAAGCCATTGCGCGAGCACTTCATTCTGCAACCGTTCGGCGGACAGTTCGGCGGCCTTGATGCTCGACCGCAATTTCTCGGTCTGCTCGTTTGGCGCCGGCGCAGGGCCCGACTTCAACGTCGTGCGCAGCGCGCGCAGGGGAAGCACGATCTGCTCACGCCAGCCGCGACATGCCGCGTCCATCCCTGCAACATCGGATGGCGTCAGTGCGACCCCACGGCGAATGGCGGCAAACGTCGCCATCAACAACATCATGACGTCGACGCCGCATTCGTTCTGCAATTGAAGGCAGGCATCGGCGATGCCGGGCTCGGCATAAAGCTCCAGCGCAAACGCCCAGCCTTCCGCATCGATTGCCTGGCTCACGCCGGCCGTGGCGCCGTTCTCTTCCCCTGGCGCCTCGCCGCTCAACGCGATTCCTTGGTGTCGGCAGGCACGAGCCCCTGCCAACGACTGACCACATCGGTCGAGATATCAAAGAGGTCGAGGACGCGGCCGAGCGTGTGGTCAACCATTTGATCGAGGCTCTCGGGGCGCGCGTAGAACGCCGGCACCGGCGGATAGACGATGGCGCCAATTTCCGTCGCAGCCACCATCGACTTGAGATGGCCGAGATGCAGCGGCGCCTCGCGCGCCATCAGCACGAGCCGGCGCCGCTCCTTCAACACCACGTCGGCGGCGCGGGTCACCAGCGACGATGTCACGCCGCTGGCGATCTCGGCAAGGCTCCGCATCGAACATGGCGCGATCACCATTCCGAGCGTCTTGAACGAGCCGCTTGAGATCGAGGCGCCGATATTGTCGACTTGGTGGACGACGTCCGCCAAGGCCGTCACATCCGAGACCTTGACGTCCAGTTCCTGGGTCAGCGTGATCTTTGCCGAACGGCTCATCACCAGATGAGTCTCGATCGGCGTCGACTTCAACAGCCGCAACAGCCGGACGCCATAAATGGCGCCGGATGCTCCGGTGATGCCGACGATCAGACGCCTCGGCTCGCCCTCAGGCCGGATCGAAATAGTGGATCTCCATCAGAAGGCAGCCGGTCACCGACTTGAATGGTCCATGATAGACGCCCGGTGGGCGGCAGGCATAGGTATTCGGCTTGAACGACTCGCCTCCATTGCCCTGCTCGTCATTGCCGACGATCAGGTCGCCCGAAAACAGGAAGACCTCTTCCCAATATTCGTGCACGAACGGCTTGGTCGTGTAAACGCCTGGTTCGAACCGAAGCAGGCGAGTGCGGCTGCCACGCTTGTTCACCTCATCCAGGGCGCCCGAGAGGATCTTCTGCTGGATGCCGGCCGGATAGCCCGGCGGCGTCTCCCACCCGCTGGACATATCGATGGCGCGGAATTCGTCGTGAAGCTTGTTGATTGCCATTTTCGACTTTCCTGAGGTTTAGGCGACCGCCCGGGACGATGAAGCCGGTTTTTGGTCATTGGTCAATTCGTCCGCCAGATGGTAGCTCGACAGCATCTTGTCGAGCAATGCCGTCGACTTCTGCCAGTCATAGGTGCGGAAGGCATGCCCCTTGGTGACGAAGGTCGCACCGGCATAGAACATCTCATATTGCGCATGCCGCGAGGCGAATTCCGACCCGACCGCATCCCAGGCAAGCTTGTAGAACTTCACCTTGTCCACGGCGCCGGCTGCCGGCGACTGCTGGGTCTTGCCGATCAGCTTGGCCAGATCCGGATTGTCGAAATCCTTCACGGAGGACGGCAGCATGATCATGCCGCCGCCGGCAAGCTCGCGTAGCGCGTTGATGATCTTGGCATAGAGTTGCTGGGTCATAGTCTGCGCCCCGTAGAGCATCTGCCGATCCGGCACGAAATAGGCGCCGCGCTGCTGGCCCTTGGTTTCCATCGCGACCATGAACGCTTCCACCATGCTGACTTCGGCCGCGAGCTGGCCGAGCGTCTCCTTCACCTGCGGAAAACCGATGATGCCATTGGTTTCCGCGATGCGGTGCGCGATTCCCGCAAGGAAGCGCAACTTGATCGAAAGCCGGATCATGGCCTGGTAGTTCTGGTAGACATGCGCCGGCGTGACATGGAACTGCTTCTGGCACATCGCGATATCATCAACGATGAACACCCTGTTCCAGGGCACCTTGACGTCGTCGAAATACAGAACCGCATCGTTCTCGTCGAAGCGGCTCGCCAGCGGGCTGTCGAACACCGCCCCCGCCGCCGCCTCGTAGGATTTGCGCGAGAGGATCTTCAATCCCTTGGTGTTCATCGGGATCGCAAAGGAGATCGCGTATTTTTCATCGCCCGGCTGCAACGGCTGGATGCAGGTGACGAACACCTCGTTGGCCATGATCCCGCCGGTCGCCAGCATCTTGGCGCCGCGCACGGTGATGCCGTCGGCATCGCGCGACACGATGCCCGCGCTCAGGTATGGATCGGCCTGCCCGGCAGCGCTCTTCGAACGATCCGCCTGTGGATTGATGATGACGTAAGTCAGATAGAGATCGTTGTCGCGAGCATAGCGGTAATAGTCTGCAAGCGCCTTGGCGCGCTCCTTGTCATAGGCCTCGAAAACCTCGAGCCCCATATACATGCCCGCGATGCATGAGGCGACATGGTCCGGCGCCCGGCCCATGAAGCCGGCATGCAACTCGGTCCAGGCTTCCAGGCCGCGCCGGCGTCTGACCAGCGCGTCGTAGCTGCCGGGCAACTCCCAGATGCGATTGGCGCGCGTGCCGGTGTCGGTCTCGAATGTCATGAGATCGCGATTTTCCGGCGCGCTCTGGAAGTCGAACATCCGACCGACCGAGGCCACCGCGCCGCGGAACGCCGGGTGAGTGGTGACATCGGTCACCAGTTCGCCATCAAGATAAACTTCGCGTCCGTCGCGTAGGCTCGCAATGTGCTGTGCGCCAGTCTTGATCATGAAGGCCTCGAGATTCCATGGATGGATTCAGTAGTGCATTGGAAGCGGCCATTCCGGGCTGCTTTCGGTTCCGGCAAGGCTGCGATAGGCCCCACCAAAGAATATAAGCGGTTCTTTGGGAGGATGGGCGGAAAACCGCACGACCCTCCCGACGAAGATCACATGGTCACCTCCGTCATACTGCGCATAGGGCACGCATTCGAAATGCGCCAGCGCGCCGGCGAGCAGCGGCGCCGACATATGGCCGATCGTGTGCTCCACCGCGGTCCATTTGTCGCCGAGCGCCCGGGCGAATTGGTTCGACAGATGTTGCTGATCATGACCCAGGATGTTTACGGCATAGCCCTTGGCTTCCGTCATCGCAGCCAAACTGAATGCCTTGCGGTCGATCGAGAACAGAATCAGTGGCGGATCGACCGAGACGGAATTGAACGAGCTCATGGTCAACCCGATCGCGCTTCCGTCGGCGGCCTGCGCGGTGATGACGGCAACCCCGGTGGCAAACTGCCCCAACGCCCGGCGGAAGGCGCGCACATCGAGATCTGAGGTTGCGGTCATCAGGAGTCACAAGCCCATAATTAGCTTTATAACAAAGCTATATTATCGAGGCAAAAAGACCGCTGTCAAGCAAGCCGACGCCGAACTTTGCGGCAGCGCAACGCAAGCCGTTCGCGCTTGTGCCAGACGTTACATCGCGGCGCAACAGCGAGGAACTCATGCCGACGAAGACAAGATCACGGACGGCCAAGACCAATCGGAAGGCACAAAAGCCTCGAATTGAGCCAACGGTCTCGATCCCGCATTTGATGGTGGATGGGTCCGACTGGGCCTTCCGACGCTTCATTCACGACGCGCTCGGCTTTTTTGCAAGGTTGCAGACGGTACGGAGTCAACTTGGCGCAGTGATCGGACTGTCCGGAACGCAATATACGGTTCTGATCGCGGTCGCACATCTGAGCGGCAAGGACAGGAAGATTGGCGTGAACCAGGTCGCCGAACATCTGCATTTCAGCGGCGCGTTCGCCACAATCGAGATCAACAAGCTCGTCGCCAGGGGCCTTGTCCACAAGGACGCCGATTCGGAGGATCGGCGACGGGTCATCCTCGCGGTAAGCCCGAAGGGCCGAACCCTGCTCAGCGAGTTGGCGGCGGTACAGCGTCCGGTCAACGACATGCTGTTTCGCGGGTTGTCGGCAACCGACTTCCGAAAAATGCGCAAGCTGATGACCGGCATGGTCGATACCGCGGACGAGGCCGCACATCTGATCGAGAATACGTTACGCGGCCACCAACGCGCGCTGTGGGATCGTGAGGCTTCCTGACCGGGCTGCTACCCCAGCCCCTTGCGGCCCGTCATCCAGATCGGGTTGGCACCCTGCCATGCTCTCGCTTTGTAACTAAGCTATTGCCCAAACATATTTGATGCGGCAGGATTTGTGGCGGCAGTTTTGGGAGAGACCATTTAAAATGAAACTCGATGTCAGACGCCTGCTTTGTTTCACCGATCACAAGGAGGTCGAGGCTGGCCAGCGCCACGCCAGGCCGCTGCGCCGCGTCGCCGTGGTCGCGATCATCCAGAATCCCTATGCCGGCCGCTACGTCGAAGACTTGTCCGAAGGGACGGCTGCCAGTGCGGAGATTGGAGCAGTGCTGGCCAAGCTGGCGATCGAGGCGCTCGGGCCGCACAAGGCTGAAAGCTATGGCAAGGGCGGCGTCGTCGGCCTCGGCGGCGAACTCGAGCATGCCAACGCCTTGCTGACCACGACCTTTGCGACGCCGCTACGGGAGGCCGTCGGCGGCGCCAAGGCCTGGATCCCCTCCTTCACGAAACTCGCGGCGCCTGGGTGCCTGATCGATGTTCCATTGGCCCATAAGGACGCCCTTTACGTCCGCTCACACTACGACGGCGTCTCGGTGACGCTGCCGCCGGACGCGCCGGCCGCCGACGAAATCGCGCTGATCGTCTGCCTCGCCAATCGCGGCCGCCTCAACGCGCGCGTTGGAGGCCTATCCGCCGACGCGATCGTCGGCGAGGACGGACTGCACTGAACCTAGCGAGACGGAAACACTCCATGCGCACCGCGATCGTCAATATCGGCACTATCGTTACGGGCGACCTCGCCATTCCCTTCGTGAAGGGCGACGGCATCCTGATCAACGACGGCAAGATCGTCGAGATCGGAACGCTTTCTGCTGACGCGGTCGCAGCTTGCGACGTGGTGATTGATGCCGCGGGAACGACGGCGATGCCCGGACTGATCGACAGCCACGTGCACATCACGTTCGGCGATTACACCCCGCGCCAGCGCGTCGTCGGCTATCTCGAAAGCTATCTGCACGGCGGCACGACGACGGCGATCACCGCATCGGAAGTGCACGTGCCGGGCCGGCCGAAGGATGCGGCCGGCGTCAAGGCGTTGGCGCTGGCGGCGCGGGCCTGCTTCCTGGACTATCGTCCCGGCGGCGTGCGGGTTCACGCCGGCTCGGTCATTCTCGAGCCCGGCCTCACTGAAGGTGATCTCGAGGAACTCGCAGGTGCCGGCATCTGGCTCGCCAAGGCTGGGTTCGGCGCCTTCGCCACGCCATTCGACTATGCACCATTGATGCAGGCGGCGCGACGATTGGGCATGGTGACCACCATGCACACCGGCGGCTCGTCAATCCCCGGCTCGTCCGGAATCTGGGCCGAGCACGTGCTGGCGTCCAATCCGACGGTGTCCTTTCACGTCAACGGCGGTCCGGTCGCGATGCCGGAGACGGGCTTTACCCGGCTGGTCAACGAGAGCACCATTGCCTTGCAGCTTTGCACCGCGGGCAATCTGCGCACCGCGCTGCTGACGGCCAAACTGCTCGATGATGCGGGGCAGCCGGAGCGGCTGTTGATCGCCACCGATACGCCGACCGGAAGCGGCATCATGCCGCTCGGCATGTTCTACACGATCAGCCACCTCGCAAGCCTCGGCGACATGCCGCCGGAACAGGCGATCGCCGCGGCCACCGGCAACAATGCGCGCGTCTATCGGCTCAACACCGGCTTGCTGCAATCCGGCAAGGAAGCCGACGTGCTCCTGATCGACGCCTGCGCCGGCGGCTCGCAGGATGACGCCTTGTCGGCACTGCGCAACGGCGACGTCCCCGCGGTATCAGCCGTGTTGACGGCAGGCGTTCCGCGCTTTGTGGGTCGCAGCCGCAACACGCCGGCCGGCATCCGCAACGTACGCGTCGCGGAAAACCGCCTGCCCCGCGACTTCTCAGGCGCCGCGCATTAGACCTGACGCGTTTTCTTCACGCGAACCGGGTCCACTTCGCTCGAAAACGCTTCTAATTCTCGAAATCCGGCAACCGGTACTTGCTCGCCAATCGGTCGGCGAGGCCTGAGGCGCGATCCCAGTCATAGGTGCGATAGCTGTGACCGCGGGTGACGAACTGCGCACCGGCGTAGAACATCTCGTACTGCAGATGGCGCGAAGCGAATTCCGAGCCGACCGCATCCCAGGTCATTTTCAGCATCTTGACCCGCTGCTCGCCGCTCATCGCCGGCGAAATCTGCGTGAGCGAGATGATGTCGGCCAATTCCGGATTGGCAAAATCCCGCACCGATGACGGCAGCATCAACAGCGCCCCACCGGCCAATTCACGGATAGTGCTGATGATCTGCGGATACATTTCCTGCGACTGGACCTGCGCCGCATAAAGCAGATGCTTGTTGGGCAGGAAATATTCGCCGCGCATGGCGCCGCCGGCTTCCATGCCGAACACCATGCCCTCGATCAGCGCGGCCTGCGACGCGAGCTTGCCGAGCGTATCGACCACCGGCGGGAAATTGATGGTGCCGATGGTCTGCGCAATGCCGCGCGCCAGGCCGACCAGAAACCGCAGCTTGACCGAAAGCCGGATCTGCGCCTGATAGTTCTGATAGATGTGCGCCGGTGTATCATGGAGCTGGGCCCGGCACATGTCGGTGTTGCGCAGCAGGAAGACGCGTTCCCACGGCACCTTGACGTCGTCGAAGAACACCAGGGCATCGTTCTCGTCGTAGCGATAGGCGAGCGGATTATCGTATTCGCTGACCGCGTGCGCCTCGAACGACTTTCGCGACAGCATTTTCAATCCCTTGGTGCCCATCGGCAGCGCACAGGAAAATGCCAGATGCTCCTCACCCGGCCGGAGCGGCTGGCCGGAGCCCACAAACAGCTCATTCGCCATGATCGCACTGGTGGCAAACAGCTTGGCGCCGCGAATGGTGATGCCGGAAGCGTCCTCGTCGACGATACGGGCCACCATGTCCTCGGCGCCCTTGCCCTGACTGCCAAACGCCTTGGAGCGGTCGCCCTGCACGTTGTTGATGACGTAAGTCATAAACAGGTCGCTCTTGCGGGCGTAGTCGAACCAGTCGCGAAACGCCTGAGCGCGCTTCGGGTCATAATTTTCGAAAACCTCGATGCCCATCATCATGCCGGACATCGAAGACGCGACGTGGTCCGGTGACCGGCCGAGATAGCCGCATGACAATTCGGCCCACTCCACCAGCGCCTTTCGACGCTCGACCAGATCCTCATAGCTCCTCGGGAGCTGCCAGGCGCGGCTGATGCGCCGGCCGCCGCCGACGTCAAAAGTCATCCGCTCCAGATTGTCGGGATGCGCCTGATAATCGTACAGCACACCGGCCGACTCGACGGCATGCCGGTAGGCAGGATGCGTCGATACATCGGCGACGCGCTCGCCGTCGAGAAAGACCGCCCTGCCGTCCCGCACGCTTGCGACGTGCTCGGCGCCGTTCTTGACCAAACCGCCCGCAGCCGCCCCGGATGATGCCTCGTCCATCGCGATCCCCAAAAAAGAACATCGAACAAACGGCACCTCGTGCCAGCCCGATGCAGGATTAGATAGCTAATATCCGAAGCTATTATGGACTGAATGTCAAGGCGGCAATAAACGCTGTGCCCATCCGGGCACAAGCATTGCAATTACAAGCATTGCAATTGCCATTGGGAGCGTTCAATCTTCCGACGAACCCAATCAATGAGATGATCCCTTGGCCAAGACAGCAGCGCGCGCCATCACCACCAAGCCCGGCGCCGGACGCATCACCCATCGCACTGCGCTCACGACCTCCCGCCCTGAACTGCTCGTAGACGGCTCCGACCAGCAGTTTCGCAAACTGGTGCACAGCCTGTTCGGATTTCTGGCCCGGCATCAGACCCTGCGCGACGGCCATGCCGCCGTCATCGGTCTTCCCGGAATCGAATACACCACGCTGATCGCGATCCGGCATCTGGCGGCGCAAGGCGACGTCCACGTCAAGACCGTCGCCGACCACCTCCATCTCAGTGGTGCCTTCGTCACCACCGTGACCAACAAGCTGGAAAGCAAGGGCTTGATCGAAAAGGCGGCGCATCAGGGCGACCGCCGACGGCTCTCGCTCAGCGTCACGTCGCGGGGCGTCGAATTGCTCGAGCGGCTGGCGCCGACGCAAATGCAGGTCAACGACGCAGAATTCGGCTGCCTGAGCGCGCGTGAGTTCGAGCTGCTGCTCGACCTAGTGCAGCGCCTGGTCGAGTCGAGCGACCGCGCTATCGCACTGCAGCGATACCTGGCCGAAACCAATATCCAGCCGATCGCCCCGCCGTCGCGCAAACCCGCGTCGAAGCCGCGGAAGACCGGCAAGGCGTGACAGGTTGCCGCAAACTTCACCGCGGTTGCCGAAAAAATAGCTTCTAAAGAGAACTAATCTGCAAAGCTGCCAAATTTTCGTTTGTCAAAGAGCCAAATCTATTGGAGCATTGGGAACGCCGCGGGGCCACTGGCACGCCGCGTGCATTGCAGGGTTCCGAGATCGGCTGCTGTAGGCAGCCATGGTTAACAGCAACGGAAAGAAGTCGATGTTGAAGGTCATATTGAACCCGTCGCGGCTGCTAGGCACCCTCGCCGTGATCTCCCTGAGCGTGGGCAGCGCGTTGGCGCAAACTCCGGAGATCGCGCTTGGCGCGATCGTGCCGAGCAGTGGCCCGTTCGCCGAATGGGGCCGCAGCAACAGCGTCACGCTGCGGATGCTGGAGAAGCAGACCAACGATGCCGGCGGCATCAACGGCGCCAAGCTGAAGATCACCATTCTCGACGACGGCGCCAAGCCAGCCCAGGCGGCGAGCTCGCTGCGCAAGCTGGCGGGCGACGAAAAGGTTCTCGCAGTCGCAGGCCCGCTGACCAGCAGCGCCGCCGAAGTGACGTTTCCGGTCGCCAATGAGATGAAGGTGGTCGCAACCTCGCAGGCCTCCTCGAAACCGGGAGTGGCCAAGCTGAATCGTCCCTGGGCCTTCCGCAACACGATCGATGAAGGCGTGCTCGCCAAGACGACCGTGCCGTATTTCAAGAAGGCGTTCAACATCAAGACCGTCGGCATTATCTTCGATGCCAAGGATGCCACCGCGGCGACCGTCGGCAAGGCGATCATGCCCGCCGTGCTAAAGGCGAACGAGATCGCCATCGTCAACGAATCCGACCCGCTGTCCTTCAACACCGGCGATCTCGACGTCAGCGCCCAGATCACCAAGCTGAAGTCGCTGAACCCGGACGGTGTGGTCGTCAGCGCGGACTATAGCCAGGCCATCACGGTGCTGCGCGAGATGAAGCGCCAGGGCCTGATCAAGCCGGTGGTCGGCGCCACCCAGCTTATTTCGTCGGCGATCCTCAAGGCCGCGCTGGAAATTCCGATCATTGCGCCGGCAACCTTCTTCGCCACCATGAAAGGCGAAGCGGCCGAGAAGTTCGTCGCCAATTTGCAGCCGCTGCTGCGCAAGGAGAGCGGTTTGCCGGCCGAGATCGAACCCAGCATGTATGACGCCAACATCTATGAGATCGTCAGCATGTATATCGATGCGATCAAGAAATCCGGCGTGACCGGCAAGCCTGCAGACGTCGAGGCCGACCGCGCCAAGATCCGCGACCATCTAGCCAAGCTGGAAGGCTTCCAGGGTCTCGGCGGCCCGATCGGCTTCAACGACGACGGCGACGCGATCAAGGCGTTCTACGTGCTGCAGGGTCAGAACGGCGCCTGGGACACCAAGGTCCGCGGCTGCAGCTCCGCACCCAACCACGCCGGCTGCTGATCGACGCCGCAGCCATTCGGTGGCCGGGTCTGCCCGGCCACTCTCTTTAACATCCGACCGACTGAAAACTTCATGCTGTGGCAGCAACTCGTGAACGGCCTCACGCTCGGAGCGATCTACACGCTGCTGGCGCTGTCGTTCTCCATCGTGATGGGAATTCTCGGCATCCTCAATCTGGCGATCGCCGAACTCTTCATGATCGGCGGCTATTTCGGATTCACGCTGATCGCCGCGAACTTTCCCCTTCCTGTCGCCGTGCTCGGCGGCATGGCAGGCGCGGCCATTGCGGCCATGGTGATCGAGAGGATTGGCTATCAGCCGCTGCGGGGCACCCCTGTTGTCACACCGATGCTGAGCACGCTCGGCTTCTCGATCATCCTGCAGAACGTCGCGACAAATCTCTGGGGCTCCGACCCGTTGCAACTGCCTGACGAATATCTGGGGCGGCAGTATACACTCGGCCCGGTCAATATCGGCCAGATGCAGTTGATCGTCGTCGGCGCCACCATCGTGCTGGTGACGCTGATCGCCTACACCGTGCAGCGAACGACCATCGGCCGTGCGCTGCGGGCGGTCGCCGAAAACCGCGAAGTGTCGCGCCTGCTCGGCGTATCGGCGGACCGGCTGACCTTGTTTGCCTTCGCGCTGTCAGGCGCGCTCGCCGGCGTTGCAGGCGTCCTGATCGCGCTGCATTATGGCGCGATCACGCCATATCTCGGCGTCGAAATCGGGCTGAAGGCGGTCGCCGTGATGGTCATCGGGGGCACCACCAACATCTGGGGCGCGCTGCTCGCAGGCCCCCTGATCGGCGTGGTCGAGGTGCTCACGGTGGCCTATGGCGGCTCGCAGGTCCGCGACTTCGTCGTGTACGGCTTCATGATTCTGATCCTCTTGCTGCGCCCACAAGGTCTGCTCGGCGGCGCGCGTTCCGACCAGGGCCAGCGCGTGTGATGTCGACCTATTATGCCAGCCTGTTTGCTGAAGCCGGCATCCTGCTGCTCGGCGCGCTCAGCGTTTACATCATTCTCGCGACCGGCCAATTGTCGCTCGGCAACGCGGCTTTCATGGCGATTGGGGCCTATCTGAGTTCCTACCTCACGGTCGAACTCGGCATGCCGATCACGCCGGCGCTGATCGTCTCGGCGATCGCGGCTGGCACCATCGGCGTGATCGTGGGTTTCCCTGCGCTTCGACTGAAGGGCATCTATCTTGCGATGGCCACGCTCGGCTTCGGTGAGATGATCCGCAGCTTCTTCATCAACTTCCCTGCGATGGGCGGGTCCGGCGGCTTTCACGGCATGGCGCACATTTCGGTCGGGTATATCTGGGCATGGGCCGGCGGGATCCTCGTGGTCCTGATCCTCGTCGAGCGCTCGCGCGTGTGGCTCGAGATGCAGGCCGTGCACGACGACGAGACCGCGGCGGGGCTGGTCGGGCTAAACACCGTGGCGATCAAGGTGGGCGCATTCGGGATCGGCGCGGCTGTTGCCGCGATCTCCGGAGGGCTGTTCGCGCATCATCACGTCTACATCGAACCCGCCAATTTCGGCTTCGAGCGCTCGATCGACTTCGTGCTCGCGACCATCCTCGGCGGCTCCACGCTCGGGCTTGGTTCGCTGATCGGCGCGATATTGCTGGTCTTCCTGCCTGAATTCCTGCGGCCGATCGCCGACTGGCGCCTCGCCGCCTTCGGCACGCTGCTGATCCTGGTGCTCCTGGTGCGTCGCCAGGGCATCGTCGACCGCACGCTGCTGCGTGGGCTCACGTTCAGGAAGGCGGCATCATGAGCGCGCCGCTTCTTCAACTTAGCGAGGTCACCAAAAGCTTCGGCGGCATCCACGCGCTTTCCGCCGTGACCAGCGGAGTGCCTGAGGGCAAGATCGTCGGCATCATCGGTCCCAACGGAGCCGGAAAGACAACGCTGTTCAACGTCATCACCGGGGCCTATCGCGCCGATTCCGGCGTCGTCCGCCTGAATGGCACGGCGCTGAACGGCCTGCCTCCCCACCAAATCGCGCGCGAAGGCATTGCGCGAACCTTCCAGAATATCCGCCTCTTTCCCAGCATGACGGTCTGGGAGCATCTGCTTGTTGCGCAGCCGCACCGCGAGTCCTGGTGGCGCCGATTGCTGCCGGTCGGCTGGGGCGACCCCGCCGCGCAGGTGCGCGCGGTCGAGGTGATGGAGTTCTTCGGCCTGACGGACTTGCGCGACCGCCCCGCCAAATCGCTGCCTTATGGAATGCAGCGCCGGGTGGAGATGGCGCGTGCCCTCACCGCGCGGCCAAAACTGTTGCTGCTCGACGAACCCGTGGCCGGCATGAACCATGACGAGGCCGAAGAGGTCCGGCAACTGATGCTGAAGCTTCGCGCAACTGGGTTGACGATCCTCCTCATCGAACACGACATGAACTTCGTGATGCGGCTGTGCGATTATCTCTATGTGCTCGATTTCGGCGTGCTGATCGCGGAAGGCGCGCCAAGCGAAGTCCGGACGAATCCTCGCGTCCTCGACGCCTATCTCGGTAAGGACGAATGATACTCTCGGCTCGGGGATTGCAGGTTCGGTATGGCGCCATCACCGCGGTGCGCGGCGTGGACATCGACGTCGCCGAAGGCGAGATCGTCGCGTTGCTCGGCGCCAATGGCGCAGGCAAGAGCACGATTGCCCGGGCGATCGCCGGCCTCTTACCGTTCCAGGGCGAGATCGTCTACAAAGACCAAAAGCTCAGGCCGAATGACGCCGAACGCAACGTTCGCCGCGGCATCGTGCTGGTGCCCGAAGGGCGCGGCATTCTCGGACGCATGACGGTCGAGGAAAATCTGGCGATGGGGATCTACACCCGCGCGGACAAGAGCCAGGCGATTGCGGACCTCAAGCGCATGCAGGAGCGCTTTCCGATCCTGGGCCAGCGGCGTCACAACGCGGCGAGCCTGCTCAGCGGCGGCGAGCAGCAATTGCTGGCGACGGCGCGCGCGCTGCTATCGAAACCGCGCCTGCTGCTCCTGGATGAACCATCGCTCGGCCTTGCTCCCCAGGCCACGGCCTACCTCTTTGGCGTCATTGCCGAGACCCGCGCCGAAGGATTGTCCGTGCTGTTGGTCGAGCAAAAGGCGCGTCAAACCTTGAAGGTAGCGGATCGGGCGTATCTGCTCGAGACTGGCCGCGTGGTAACATCGGGCCCGGCACAGAAGTTGATCGAAGATCCCGCTGTCTCGGACGCCTTTCTCGGAGGACACGGTTGAGCTCCGTCCAGTGCGGGACGTCGGAATGGCTCAGAGAGATTTCACGGGGATCGGCGGCTCATAGGCTCGGACCGCCGGAGCCGTTCCGACGAACTTCTCGCAATCGACGACCGTGATTTGCCCGCAGCAGCCTTGAGCCAGTCGTGACGTGCCGACGTCGCGCGTCAGTACATTGGGATTGCCATGGAGGCAAAGCGGATTCTCTGTGTCACCCGGGGCGGGATCGTACCAGGCGCCAGTCGGCAAATTGACGATGCCCCGCATGACGTCGTCGGTCACCTCCGCCGCCGCGAGGCAGGCGCCGCGTGCGTTGAAGATCCTGATGACATCGCCGTCGACGATCCCGCGCGGCGCGGCATCGTCCGGATGCATCCGCGCGACTTCCCTGCCCTCGATCTTCCGGGACTGGCTGTACCCACCGAAATCGAGCTGGCCATGAAGCCGCGTCGCCGGCTGATTGGCAACCAGCCACAATGGAGCCGTCGTGTCCGGCTGCTCGGTGGAGGCGAGCCAGGTGGGATGGCCCGGGCAATCGTCATAGCCGTAGCCGGCAATCGTCTCCGAGAATATCTCGATCTTGCCGCTGGGCGTCGGCAGCGGATTCTCTTCTGGCTTCGTTCGGAAGCGACGCAAGATGCCTCCGTCGTCCGGTTCCGACGGAAGCGCCAATTCGCCACGTTCCCAGAACTCCTCGAAATCAGGCGCCTCCCAGCCGCGCTCGGCCAAGGCGCACCGCGTCGGCTCATAGAGATGACGCATCCACTGCGCGGCATCGCGTCCTTCGGCAAAGACGCTTGCGGCGCCAAGCCGGTCGGCGAGATCGCAGAGAATTGCGAAGTCGTCACGCGCTTCACCGATGGGCGGCGCGACCTGGCGCATCGCGATCAATCGCGGATCGGTCGCCGCCGCGCCGATATCGTCGCGCTCCAGCGTCATCGTCGCAGGCAGCACAATGTCAGCGGACCGTGCCATCGCGGTCCAGGCGAGTTCATGGACCACGATCGTGTCAGGGCGCGCGAATGCCTGACCCAGACGATGAATGTCCTGATGATGATGGAACGGATTGCCACCCGCCCAATAGACGAGCTTGATGTCGGGATACTGCAGCTCGCGGCCGTTATAGGCGAATGACGCGCCCGGATCCAGCAGCATGTCGGAAATCCGCGCCACCGGAATGAATTCGCGAACCGGATTGGTGCCTTGCGGCATCGTCGGAATTGGCACGGCGTTGACGCGGCGGCCCGTGTGCCCCATCGCACCGAGCGCATAATTGTAGCCGCCGCCGGGCAGACCGACCTGACCGACCATTGCGGCAAGTACCGCGGCGGCCCACACCGGCTGCTCGCCATACTGCGCGCGCTGCAACGCGTGGGCCACGGCGATGAGGCTGCGATTCCGGACGAGCAAGCGGGCGATATCCCTGATCCTGTCGGCCGCAATTCCGCTGATCGCAGCTGCCCAATCGGCATGCTTGGGCTGACTATCATCTTCGCCGCGAAGATAGCGCTCGAACACGTCAAAGCCCGTCGTGTAGCGGTCGACAAACGCGCGGTCACAAAGATTTTCGGCGAGCAAGGTGTGCGCCATCGCGAGCATCACGGCAACGTCGGTGCCTGGACGAATCGGAATCCACTCGGCCTTGGCCTCAGCCGGGAAATCGTCGCGCAATGGGCTGATCGAGATGAACCGCGTGCCTCGCTTGACCGCCTCGCGCATGGCGTCGGGCTCGACATGACGGCTCAGCCCGCCGCTGGCGATCATCGAGTTCTTGATCGGCATGCCGCCGAACGCGAGCACGACATCGGTGTGGGTGCGCACTTGGTCCCAGGTGACATTACGCCGCGAAAGCGCCTCGAACGGCCCCATCACATGCGGCAGAATCACTGACGAGGCCCCCGCGCTGTAGCTGTTGACCGAACGCACATAGCCGCCGCAAACCAAATTGAGAAAGCGGTGGATCTGGCTCTGCGCATGATGAAAACGTCCCGCGCTGGCCCAGCCGTACGAGCCTCCATAGATTGCCCGCGAGCCGAAATTGTCGCGAACGCGCGCGAGTTCACCGGCGAGCAGATCGAGCGCGGTGTCCCATCCGCATTCGACAAAATCATCGCCGATTTCGCGCCGCTGCGGGCCAGGCCCATGCTCGAGCCAGTTGCGGCGGACCATCGGCTTGAGGATACGCGCCTTGTGGCGCAGGGCACCTTTGAAATTGGCGAGGATCGGCGATGGCGCCGGATCGCCGGCGTAGGGCAGGATCGAGACATCCTGACCGTCCCAGCGCGCCGAAAACGCTCCCCAATGCGCGCTGTGCGTCGCAAAGGCCCCGTCACGATCGGTCGCGTTGGAATGTGTCATGCGGTTGCCCGTCTATGGAATGTCGCCTCTCGGAAGTTACGGCAACGACGCCTCGATGACGAACGGCCCGCGCTGCCGAAGCGCGGCATCGAACACTTCTGTGAAACGCTGGACGGTCGTCACGCGTTCCGCTGCTACGCCCATGCCACCCGCAAGCTTGACCCAATCGATCTCGGGATCCTCGATGTCGAGCATGCGGCGGGCATTTTGGCCGGGGCTGGCGACACCAACCTTGCGCATTTCGCCGTGGAGGATTGCGTAGCCACGGTTGGCAAAGATGATGGTCACGATATCGAGCTTCTCGCGCGCTTGCGTCCAGAGCCCCTGAAGCGTGTAGAGGCCGCTGCCATCAGCCTGAAGCGACACGACCTTGCGCCCGGGACAGGCGATCGCGGCCCCCGTCGCCATCGGCACTCCGATCCCGATGGCACCGCCCGTGATCTGCAGATAATCGTGTGCCGGCGCATTGTAGGACAGCTCGTAGAAGCCGGCGGAAGTGATCGCCTCGTCGCACACGATCGCGTTCTCCGGCAGCTTCGCAGCGACCACGCGATTGATCATTTCGGCGGTCAGGGGACCGTCGGCTTGGAGCGACATCTCGGCTGGCGGCCGGTGACTTGTCTGCAAACCTGCTGCCGACTTGGCGCCGACAGCTTCCGCAAGATGGGCGAGAATTCCCTTCAGATCGTGACCGAGCCCGCCGAGTTCGACCACGCTGCACCCCTCAGGCGCGAGACGACCCGACTGTGTTGGGTAGCCAAAGAATGTGACCGGCTCCTTGGCACCGATCAACACGACCATGTCGAGGCCCGCCAATGCGGCGCGACCCGGCTCCCAGGCAAAGGATATCTTCTCGATCGGTGCCCGACCGCGCCCGCGCTCGATGCGCCCGTTGACGCCCTGCGCAAACAACCGCGCGCCCGTCTTGGCGCAAATCCTCTCGGCATCGGCAAGCGCATCAGCACGCAGCGCCTGCCCCGACAGAATCAGCGCCGCCTTGCAACCGCTGCGCAACCGATCGACGACCGTCTTGAACTTATCCGGATCGACTTCGCGCCTCGGCGGCGGCGAACGCCTGGCGAGCGGAGCCCCGGCTGACCGTTCCGACCAGGCCATATCCGCCGGCAAGATCAGCGTCGCGATGCCGTTCGCCAGGCTCGCGTCCCAGGCCTCAGTGACATCCCGCTCGATCGAGGCGGCACTGCCGATCCGGCGCACGAACGCGGACATCGGCCGGGCGAGCGTTTCGATGTCGCTCGTCAACGGCGCGTCGAGCGGAAGGTGCGCGGTCGAATGCTCGCCGACGATGTTGATGATCGGCGTGCCGGCGCGCCTGGCGTTGTGGAGGTTGGCGAGCCCGTTCGCGAGGCCCGGCCCGAGGTGCAAAAGCGTGGCCGCGGGCCGGTCCGTCATCCGGCCGTAGCCATCGGCAGCTCCGGTGACGACGCCCTCGAACAGCCCAAGCACGCATCGCATGTCCAGCCGACGATCGAGCGCGGCGACAAAGTGCATCTCCGACGTGCCCGGATTGGCGAAGCAGGTATCGACGCCAAGCGCGAGCAGCGCGTCGCAGAGATGATCCGCACCAGTCTTCATGTCATTCCGCCCCGTGTTTCCCGTTCGCGAGCGCCTAGGCGAAACATACGTTGACCGACGGTTCGTGAGGCCGACCGAACAACGAGCGCCCCGGGATGGCCTCGAGCAGCTCGCGGGTGTACGCGTGCTGCGGCGCGCCAAATACCGATTGCGTCTCACCCTGCTCGACGATTTCGCCGCGCCGCATGACGACGATCCTGTCGGCGATCTCCGATGCGACACGCAGGTCGTGCGTGATGAACAGCATTGCCAGGTTCATTTCCTCGCGCAGCTCGGCCAGCAATTCCAGGATGTGCTGCTGCACGGAAACGTCGAGCGCCGAAACGGCCTCGTCCGCGACCAGCACCAGCGGCTTCAACGCGATCGCGCGCGCGATACAAATGCGCTGGCGTTGCCCTCCGGAGAACTCATGAGGATAGCGTTCATATGCGCTCTCTTTCAGCCCGACTCGTGCCAACAGTCGCTTTGCGTCTGCAATGGCTTCGGCCGGCGGCGTTCCATAGGTCATCGGTCCGCGCGCGATGGCCTCGCCAACCTTTTGTCGAGGATCGAGGGCCGCAAAGGGATCCTGAAAGACGATCTGCACCTTGCGGCGCGTCGCACGCAACTGCGCGCCTTTCAATTTGAGAAAGTCGACCCCATCGAAATCGATCGAACCGGTATCGGGCTCGATCAGCCGCATGATTATGCGCGCGAGCGTCGATTTTCCCGATCCGGACTCCCCGACGACGGCGACGGTCTCGCGTGGCCGCAGCGTGAGAGCGACGTCCTGCACGGCCGATACCCGTCGCACCGGCCTGAAGGCGCCCTGCCGGGTCGCGAACACCTTGTTGAGACCGCGGGCTTCCACCAACGGATCGCTGCCCAGCGCATGGCTGTGCTTTGTAGCGGGCCGGCCGCCCGGTACTGCCGCAATGAGTGCCTTGGTGTAGTCGTTCTTCGGCGCGCGGAGGACCTCGTCGACTGTGCCCTGCTCGACCACACAGCCGTTGCGCATGACGACGACGCGGTCAGCGATGTCGGCGACGACGCCGAAGTCGTGCGTGATGAACAGGACGCCCATTCCCCGCTCGGCCTGCAACTTCCGGATCAAGCCAAGGATTTGCTTTTGCGTGGTGACGTCAAGTGCGGTCGTCGGCTCGTCGGCGAGCAGCAGCGCCGGCTCGTTGGCCATTGCGATCGCGATCATGATGCGTTGGCGCTGACCGCCGGAGAGCTGGAATGGATAGCTGCGAGCGAGCGCCGGTGGATCAGGCAAGCCGACTGCCGCGATCAATTCGATGACTCGCGCGTCCACCTCGGAACGGGGCAGCTTCGCGCCAGCGTGGGTGATGATGGCTTCCGCGATCTGCTGACCGACGCGCGTCAGCGGATTGAGCGCGCTGAGCGGCTCCTGGAAGATCATCGATATCGGGCCGCCCCGCAGCGCCCGCATTGCCCCTTCATTCGCCGTCGCGAGGTCCGTATCATTGAAACGGATGGCGCCCGCGGCGACGTGAAGAGCCGGCGGCAGCAACCGGAGCACGGCGTGCGCGGTGATCGACTTACCCGAACCGGATTCGCCGACCAGGCAAACGATCTCGTTGCGACGTACGGCAAGCGAGACGTTCTCCACCGCGAACTGCCGGTCGCCACCCGTGGGCAAGGCAACGGACAGATTTTCGATTGCAAGCAGCGGTTCGTCCGTCATGCACCTCGCGCCTTCCGCGACAGTCTCGGGTTCAGGGTATCGTTCAGTCCTTCGCCAACGAGGTTGATCGCCAGCACGGTGAGGAAAATGGCTATCCCGGGGAACACGCTCATCCACCAAGCCTGGCGCATCACCGACCGGGACGCGCCGATCATGAATCCCCAGGACATCAGATTGGGGTCACCGAGCCCCATGAAGCTCAGCGCGCTTTCGATCAGGATCGAGCTGGCGATCATCAGCGAGCCGGTCACGATGATCGGCGACACGGCGTTCGGCAAAATGTGACGCAACACCACCGACATCGGCGGCTGTCCTTGACAGACCGCCGCCTGCACGAACTCCCTGCTCCGCAGCCGCAGAAACTCGGCACGGGTGAGCCGCGCAAGCTGAGGCCAGCTCACAGCACCGATCGCGAGGATCACGTTGTTCAGTGAAGGCCCGAGCGTCGCCACCAGCAGGATGGCAAGAATGAAGCCAGGAATGGTCTGGAACAATTCGACGAAGCGCATCAGAATTTCGTCGACGCGGCCGCCGAAATAGCCGGCAACGGCCCCTACAGTGACGCCGACCGCGAGCGCCGCAAGCGTCGACGACACGCCAATGAGGAGCGAAACCCGCGCGCCATAGGCAATGCAGGCGGCGACGTCGCGACCGAGCATGTCGGAGCCGAGCCACGTGTCGCCATCGAACGGCGGCTGGAACGGCGCGGCCACCATGTCCCAGGGATCGACAGGAAACAGGGTCGGCGCCGCGATGGCCAGCACGACGACTCCGGTCAGGATAACCAGTCCGATGACGCCGGCCGGATGTCGAAAAAAGGATGTCAGAGTCTTCAGGGCTCGCCTCACGTCGCGCTCCGTACCGAGATGCGCGGATCGACCATGCGATAGACCGCTTCGGTGAGCAGGTTCAGCCCGATAACCACAACCGACATAACGAGGAAGATGCCCTGCATGACCGGATAGTCGCGCTGCAGCACGGCGTCATAGATCAGCCGTCCCAAGCCGGGCCAGGCGAACACTGTCTCGACGACAACCGCGCCGCCAACCACGCCGCCGGCCTGCATTCCGGCAACGGTGATAACGGGCAGGATCGCGTTGCGAAGCAGATGGTGCATCACGATCCGGGACTCGGTCACGCCCTTGGCGCGCGCCGTCTTGATGAAATCCTGCTGTTTGACCTCGATAATCGAGGAACGCATCAGCCGGGCGTAGATCGCGAGATAGACAGCGGCCAGCGACAAGGTCGGCAGGACCATGTGCCAGGCGATGTCCGCGATCCGCTGCCACGTCGTCATCTCGACGCCGACCGTCACGTAGCCGAATGGCGGAAGCCAATTGAGCTGCACGGAAAACAGCAGCACGAGCATCAGGCCGAGCCAGAACACCGGCAAGGCATAGAGCAGCAGCGAAACAATGGTAAAGAACGTGTCGGACCATTTTCCCGCGCGCGTGCCGGCGATGGTCCCGAGCGCTGTACCGAAGACGAGAGACAAAATGAACGCCGTGCCGGTGAGCAGCAGGGTCGCGGGCAGCCGCTCGAGCAGCAGCGACAACACTGTCCGCTGCTGCCGATAGGAATAGCCGAGATCAAGCGTCAGCGTTTTCTTCAGTGAAGTCGCCAATTGCACCAGGTACGGCTGATCCAGGCCGTAGGCCGATCTTATCTGGCGGAGCAATGTTTCGTCGGCGGCACCGCTTTGTCCTGCGATCACCTGCGCCGGGTCGCCCGGCGCCGCGTGAACGAGAATAAAGTTGAAGGTCGCGATGACCAGGATCACGCCGATGATCTTCACCGCTCCGTAAGCGATGCCCAGCACGTAGGCCGACAAGCGGCCTCCGTACTTGGTGATGGCGACAACGCTCATTCGAACCGGACCGCGCCGAAGGTCTCGTGAACGCCGATGGCACTCGTCGTCACATTCTTGAGCTTCTTGTCGGTGAACGTCGGAAAGTCCTGTTCCAACAGCCATACGATCGGCACATCTTCGACCACGATCTTCTGCACCGCGCTATAGAGCTCTTGCCGCTTCTCGTCCGACGTGGCGGTCGCCGCTTCCTCGAAAAGGCGATCGGCTTCCGGATTGGCATATCCGGCCGTGTTGGAAAACATGATGCCTTTGCGGATGTTCGACGAAATGTAGGTTCGTGACACGCCGATGGCGGGATCCCCGAGCTGATAGACGAGATTCGTCGTCATCGAGTACTCCCAGTTGCTGACCTTCTGGATCCAGCCCGCGACATCGGTACCTTCAAACTGGATGTCGATGCCGACTCGCAGCAGCGACTGGCGCAAGAACTCAGCGACACGACGATAGAGTTCGCCCGATGGCGTGACCAGGAACGGAACGGTGATCCGCTTGCCGTCCGCGCCCGGCTTCAATCCCATCTCGTCGAGAAGAGCCTTTGCCTTGTCCGGCGAGTATTCGTACTGCTTTACGTTCTTCTCGTAGAAGCGGGTCTTCGACGAGATCGGACCGGTCGCAATCTTGCCCAGACCGAAGTAGACACGCTGGAGCAGGGCTTTCCGGTCGATCGCGTACATCACCGCCTGACGGAAGCGCTTGTCGTTCATCGGCGCAATCCGGTTGTTCAGTTCGAGCCACAGATGCGGCGCGAAGTATTCATATCCCTTCGTCGTCATGTCGAGATGGGGCAGCTTCGTAAGGCGAGCGACGTCGTACTGCTCGATGTCGCTCCACTGCGTCAGCTTGACGGTTCCCTGCTCGAGCGCGACCGAACGCGCCGCTGCGTCCGGAATGACCCGGTAGATGATCTCGTCGATATGAGGTTCACCGGCGCGGTAATAGCCCTCATGCTTGACCAGGTGAATGTGCGACCCCCGCACCCATTCCTTCAGCTTGAATGGACCGCAACCGATTGCCTTGTCGTTCGCGGGGTTGGTCTTGAAGTCGGTGCCTTCGTAGATGTGCTTCGGCAAGATCGGCGCCGTGGTGCAATCGAACGCTCCCAGGAACGGGGAAAACGGCGACTTGAGCTTGAACACGACCGTCAGCGGATCGGGAGCTTCCGTGCTCTCGATGCGGGTGAAGATCGGCCGGGCCCGCGCGTGGGTCTCGGGCAGGATCTTGGTCATCGAGAAGATTACGTCGTCGGCCGTCAGCGGCTTGCCGTCGTGGAAGGTGATGTTCGGGAACAGCTTGAACGTATAGGTCAACCCGTCGGGCGAGACGCTCCAGGACTGCGCCAATCCCGGGATCGGCTTCAGGTCAAAATCGTAGCGCAGCAAGCTCTCGTAGATCTTGCCGCCGACCGTCAGCGTCGGCTGGAGCTGACTGATCGCGGAGACCAGCATGGCCGGCTCCGGATGGATAATCGTGCTGAGCGTGCCGCCGCGCGTCTGCCCCGCGGCACGGTGCAAGCCGAGCGGGATTCCCGCAACGCTGGCCATTCCTGCGACCAGTCCCAACTTGCCGAATTCACGTCTATTCATTCCCATGACATCCCCCCTTCCTGTTTACATGGCTCTCTGGATGAGACGCGCCGGCCGCAGATGCGGCGGCGACCATCACAGCTTCTTCAACCCGCACCAGTTGGCGACGAAGAGCGCGATGCTCAGTGTGATCTTGCGGACGCTTTCGAGATCGACGCGTTCATTGAACGCATGCGGCCCGATGCCGAAATGGCCGTAGCACAGCGCCGGAATTCCATAATCCACTTTGTAGTAGCGCGTATCGGTAACGGCGGTGCCGATCTGCAATTGCATCGGCTCGTTGAAAACCACTTGATGCACCGAGGCGAGCACCTGCTCGGCTTCGCTTCCAGGCTCCAAGACCGACGGATCAGCCTGGAAACCGCTCCAGATCAGTTCAGCCGGATTGCTCGACAGGAAGCTGTCGGTGGCCTGTGCGTCGGCGAGGCACTTCTCAATGCCACGCATCGCCTCCTGCGGCGTCGTCCCCGGAAGCAGGCCGAGCCGGCAATCGAACTCGCACCAGGCCGCCGTCGAGCTCGCCCAGTCGCCGCCCTTGATGATGCCGACATTGAACTTGATCGGCGATTTGACCGTCTTGAACCATGGATGATCCACGGCCTGTTCGTTGAGCCGCTTGGTGTAGTCCTGGAACGCACGGATCACGTGCATGCCGGACAAAATGGCGCTGGTGCCATTCTCTGAATAGGCGACATGTGCCGGCGTGCCCCGCACCCGCACCCTGAACCAGATCGCGCCGACCTGCGCGCGCAAGAGCTTGTGGCCGATCGGCTCGGGAATCAGGCACGCGTCGGCGCGATAGCCGCGCATCAACGTCGACAGTGCGCCGTTGCCGGTGCTTTCTTCCTCGGTGACGGTCTGCAGGTGGATGCGGCCCTGCGGCGCATAGCCCGCGGCCCGGATCGCATCGAGCGCGTAGATCATCGCCGAGACGCCGGCCTTCATGTCCTGAGCGCCGCGGCCGTGCATCCAGCCGTCGCGCACCACACCGTCAAACGGCGGAAAATCCCAGAAATCGAGCGGGCCTTCCGGCACCACGTCGATGTGGCCCTGCATGATCAGGCTACGTCCCTTCCCGTCGCCGTCATGGGTCGCCACGACTTGCCTCGAGCCGGCAAGATCGATCCCGTCCATCGGGGCCGCCTTCGGATGGCTCATCAGGTCGACATCGGCGAGACTGAAGGCATCGACCTTGTAGCCGCGCTCGGCTAGGCGCTCGGCCATCCAGGCTTGGAGCGGAGCCTCCTGGCCGCGCAGACTGCGGAATTGCACCAGACGCTCGAGGAAGGCGACCTGGTCGTCAAAGTTGCGATCGACAGCAGCCCGCAATTCTTCGGCAAGACTGTTGGTCTTGGTCAGCTCAGTTTCCAAGGTCGTCTCCTGTGCGCAAGGGTCATTTCACCGAATGCCCATTGTTGGTCTGGTCGATTTTCGCCGGTCGTGGAGTTCAGGCGACGAGGCAGGATTCGAGGATCGAAAGTCCCTCGTCCACGATCTCGTCCGACGCCGTGAGCGGGACCAAGATCCGAATCGTGTTCGCAGTCGTGCCGCAGGACAGCAGGATCAGGCCGTTCTGGTGCGCGAGTCTGGTGACCTGACTGGTGGCTTCAGCGTCCGGCTCGTTGCTCCCCCGTTGCTTGAGCACATCAAAGGCGATCATCGCGCCCAATCCGCGAGCCCGGGAAATCGGCAGCAGATGATTGGCCTGCGCGAAACGATCGATCGCATCGCGCAAGCGCGCGCCGATCTCATTGGCGCGCGCAAGAAGGTTCTCTTGCTCGAACACATCGAGGACCGCAAGCGCCGCCGCGCATGCCAGCGGATGGCCTGCATATGTGCCTCCGAGGCCACCCGGCTCCGCCGCATCCATGATCGCGGCACGTCCGATCACGCCCGATAGCGGCAAGCCACCGGCAAGGCTTTTCGCGACACAGATGAGGTCCGGCTTGACGTCGTAGTGCTCCATCGCGAACATTTTTCCAGTCCGACCGAATCCGGTCTGAACTTCGTCCGCGATCAGCACGATCCCATTCTCGTCGCAAATGCGGCGCAGCCCGCGCATGAGTTCGGGGGGAGCCTGGTGGAAACCGCCTTCGCCTTGCACCGGCTCGATGATGATCGCCGCCACCTGGGATGCATCGATATCGGCCTTGAAAATGAAACCGATATAGCGCAGCGCGTCGTCGACACTAATTTCGCTGCCACTGATCGGAAATGGCACATGCCACACGCCGGGCAGAGGGGAAACAACACCCTTCTTGTAGGGGACGACTTTCCCCGTCATCACCGACGCAAAAGCGGTGCGCCCGTGGAAGCCCCCCGTGAACGCGATAACACCAGTGCGGCCGGTTGCCGCACGAGCGATCTTGACCGCATTCTCGGTAGCCTCGGCGCCGGTCGTGAGCAGTATCGACTTCAGCGGCCCGCTGATCGGCGCCAGCGCATTGAGACGCTCGGCGAGTTCAACATAGGAGTCATAGGGGGCGACCTGGAAACAGGTGTGCGTAAAGCGATCCAACTGATCGCGAACCGCCTTGATCACCCGCGGATGGCGATGACCGGTGTTGAGAACCGCAATGCCACCGGCAAAATCAACGTAACGTCGCCCCTCGACGTCCCAAAGCTCGCTGTTGAGTGCCCGCTCAGCGAAAACCGGTGTGGCATGACCAACACCACGGACCACCGCAGATTGTCTGCGTGACATCAGTTCGGAGTTTAGCGCCATTCTTACTTCCCCAAGTTGAGGGGACCGTAGTCGGCGCGATTGAACGAACAACCAGTTTTATTATCGCGCTATGGTGACTCACATGCACCGGTCGGACCGTTCGGTGCGCTGGCCAGCACATTTTGTAGCCAATTCCGCAGTGCAACAATCGCCGGGTCGCGCCAGCGCTCTTTCAAAGCGACCAATTGGTACGTTCCCATATAGACGGAGGTGGAGAGGAGTTCGACCAATGCGTCGGTGCGAAGGTCGTCCTCGACAAGGACGTCATTGGCGATCGCCACGCCCTGCCCCAGCCGCGCCGCCTCGATGGCGAGGTGGGCGTGCCAAAGGCGCTGGCCGCCGAGCTGCGGCAAATCGACCAACCCGGCCAGCCGAAACCAGCGCTCCCACTGCTCCGTCGATTCTTCGTGGATCAACGCGATCGACGCCAAATCCGTCAGGCTCGTGATGGCGGGATGACGCGCCAGATAGCTCGGGCTGGCCACCGGGAAGACCCTCGGCCGGATCAAAGGCTCGGACGCGAGATCGAGATGCGTGGTGATCACATCGGCATAGACGATCTCGGCATCCGCCTCACCACGCGAGAGATCGGGGTGCGATAATGTTGGCTGCAGGTTGACTTCCCATCGGTTTGGTGGGCCCGTCAGTTCGGGAAGCCTCTGCAGCAAACGACGGTTGGCGATGCCGGGAATACACCAGATGTTAAGGGTGGTTCGCGACGGAGGACGCACCGCAACCGTAGCGCGCGCGATGATCTCAAACGCTTGCGACAATTGCTCATAGAGAAACGAACCTCGTTCGGTGAGCATGACGCCACGCCCCTGGGCCCGGACGAGCGTGACGCCGAGGCTTTCCTGGAGGTTCTGGATGTGACGCGAAACGACGGTATGGCTCACCGCCAGCTCATCGCCAGCGGCACGCATGCTGCCGGTGCGGCCAACAGCTTCAAAAGCTCTCAACGCAACAAGGGATGGAACCCGGGGCCTGGTCATAGGGGTGTGGAGACAATCAGCGCTTCAATCGCCGAGGGTTATGCCTCACCTAAATATTTTCTTCAATTAGAACAGACACATCGTCGGGTGCCCTGTTCGCTCCTACACAAGGGCCATCGACACATTCTCTCCCCGTGTCGTTCGCTTTAGGCCTATTCGGGCTGCTTCGACAGGAAGTCGATCATCAGACGTGCTATGTCGTCGACCTTCTCGTCTAGCGCGAAGTGACCGGCGTCGAGCAGATGAATCTCCGCATCCGGCAGGTCGCGCCTGAACGCCTCCGCGCCCGGTGCAATGAAGGATGGATCATAGCGTCCCCACACGATGAGCGTCGGCGGCTTGTGCTCGCGCAGAAACGCTTGCCATGCGGGGTAAGAGGCCACGTTCGTGCGGTAGTCGTAAAGGAGGTCCGCCTGGATTTCTCGCTGCCCAGGTCGGGACAGGAACGCATATTCGTCGGTCCATGTATCGGGATTGTAGCGCTCGATATTGGGGCTGTTGCCAATGTGACGGACCTTGGCGCCTTCGAGCGAGGTGAAAGCATCGACCTGCTCCGGGTGGGCATCACGATCGGCCCAGTATTGCGCAATGCCGGTCCATTTGGCGCCGAGCCCTTCCCTGTAGGCGTTCGCATTCTGGATCACAAGCGCGCGCACCCGCTCGGGATGAGCCACCATGATGCGGTAGCCAACCGGACCGCCATAGTCCTGCAGGTACAGGACGTAGCGGCTGATCTTGAGCTGCTCGAGCAAGGCGTTCGTGGTCTGGGCGAGATGGTCGAACGTGTAAGCGTAACGTGAGGGCGGCGGAGCCTCGCTCTGGCCAAACCCCGGATAATCAGGTGCGATCAGGTGATAGCGCGTGGCAAGAAGCGGAAGCAAAGCATCGAACATCCGCGAGGAGGACGGAAAGCCGTGCAACAGCACAATCGTCGGCGCGTCGCTCGGCCCCGCTTCACGATAGAAGATGCCGACGCCATCCACCTGCGTGCGATGATAAGTGATCGTGGCCGAGGTCGATGGCAAGGCTGCGGCCCGGGCGCCATGACCAACGGCTAGCGCGGCGACGGCCGATAGAACGGTTGGGAGCTTCATATCCTCACCTCCGGCAATGCGATTGGCCGACGTGCGACCGAAACCCGCGAAGAGACAAGACACGCGACGACGTTTGCCATCGGGATCCCATGAATATCTTATGCAGGAAGATATAGGTTCGATCTCCGTCCTGAAAATTCAAATAATGAGATACGTATCATCTCATTTGACGATATCGGAATCTCGCCGCGAAGCGATGGGCATGGTCACAGCCATGCCGATGGAATTTGGCCTGCTCGATGCCATATTGAGTTGTGTCGCTAGAACGGTCGGGGATCGATAAGCCTTTTGTTCGCCGATCCGATGAATACCGCTGAACTCAGAAAGACCAGTTCGCAAACTTGGGAGAACAGCAGGATGGCTAAGGCGTACGAAATCATCGACCACAATTATGATGTGGTGATCGTCGGTGCCGGAGGCGCCGGACTGCGCGCGGCACTGGGAATGGCATCGTCAGGCCTCAAGACGGCCTGCGTCACAAAGGTCTTTCCGACGCGCAGCCACACCGTCGCCGCACAGGGCGGCATGGCGGCATCGCTTGGAAACATGGGCGATGGCGACGATTGGCGCTTTCACATGTACGACACGGTCAAGGGCTCCGACTGGCTCGGTGATCAGGACGCGATCGAATACATGTGCCGCGAAGCCGTGCCCGCGGTGCTGGAACTGGAGCACTATGGCGTGCCCTTCTCCCGCACCGCGGATGGTCGGATCTATCAACGTCCCTTTGGCGGCCAGACCATCGAGTACGGAAAGAAGATGGCCCAGCGCACCTGTGCGGCGGCCGATCGGACGGGCCATGCCATCCTGCACACGCTCTATCAGCAGTGCCTGACTCACAGCACGGAGTTTTTCATCGAGTATTTCGCGTTGGACCTGCTGATGGATGATGACGGCGCCTGTCGTGGCCTGTTGGCGTGGAACATGGAAGATGGGACCATCCACCGCTTCAATGCTCACCGCACTGTGCTGGCGACTGGTGGTTACGGCCGCGTCTACTTCTCCTGCACCGCCGCACATACCTCTACCGGCGACGGCAACGCAATGGCGCTGAGGGCCGGATTGCCGCTCGAGGACATGGAGTTCACACAGTTTCACCCGAGTGGCATCTACGGCTCTGGTTGCCTGATCACGGAAGGGGCGCGCGGAGAAGGTGGCTATCTCACCAACTCCGAAGGCGAGCGCTTCATGGAGCGTTACGCACCAAGCGCAAAGGATCTAGCCGGACGCGACGTCGTATGCCGCGCCATGACGATTGAGATCAACGAAGGGCGCGGCTGCGGTCCGCGCAAGGACTATATCGAACTACATCTGGAGCACCTCGACCCGGAGCTCCTGCACACGCGCCTGCCGGGTATCAGCGAGACCGCGAAAATCTTCGCAGGCGTCGACGTCACACGCCAGCCAATTCCGGTGCTGCCCACCGTCCATTACAACATGGGCGGAGTTCCGACCAATCTGCATGGCGAAGCCGTCACGTCTCGCCACGGCGATCCGGAAACAGTCGTTCCAGGACTGATGGCGATCGGGGAAGCGGCTTGCGTTTCGGTGCATGGCGCGAACCGCCTTGGCTCCAATTCGCTTCTCGACATCATCGTGTTTGGACGGGCAGCGGCTCACCGCGTGATAGAGACCTTGCGTCCGCAAGAGAGCCACGCACCAGCGCCCGACGAGGCGACCGATCGTGCCATCGCGCGTCTCGATCGCATCAGGTGGGCCAAAGGCAAGACTGTCGCCGGCGACATCAGGCTGGCCATGCAACAGACCATGCAACGCCACTGCGCCGTGTTCCGTACTGGCGCTCTGCTGGACAAAGGACTGGCAAAGCTTAACGACGTGATCGCCACGATGCGGAATGACGTTGGAGTGACCGATCACACGATGATATTCAACACCGATCTGGCCGAAACACTCGAACTGGACAACATGCTTGCGCAGGCGAGCGTCAGCCTTCATTCAGCGATCGGTCGCAAGGAAAGCCGCGGCGCCCATGCGCGGGAAGACTTCCCCAAACGCGATGACGAAAACTGGCTGAAACACACCCTGTGCTGGCTCGACGATGATGGCCGTGCGCGCCTCGACTACAGACCAGTGCATTTGCAGCCCCTCTCAAACGAGGTCCAGTCAATCCCGCCAAAAGAGCGCGTGTACTAATCGAGGGGTACCGCTCAATGCTGGATATGTCGCTCAGTTCAAGAAAACCGGTGGCCGATGTTACCGACAATACAAGGAAGCTTCGACTCCATTGTAGGTCGTCGGATGGATTCTAATCGATATTGCTTTCGAATCGCCGCTTGCCGTAGCCAATTGGCTGAGAGCATCGAACAGAGCCGCTTTCAGATTGATCAACCTTGCATGAAAAACGCTGTCTACACCGGACAGGAAGGCTTCGCCTCATCGCTTACCGCGTTGCAGGCAACAACGGCGGTCGCCTGGGCAATCGCTGTCAAGCGAGTCACGCCAGAAGACGATGAGTTGCGCCTGCGATGGTTGCCCCATCCGAACCTGCCGGCGCCGGTCAGAGGACCGACACCCCGAGAGATCGCGTTCTGGCTGGCCGCAGTCTCCCCGCCGGAGGAAGGCGCCACGCCCGGCCCTACCGCGCTTCTTCTTGAGCAAAGTGCCGCGCTGCTTGACGTGCAGGAAACGAACCACTTGGCGCGACTCCGGCATCATGAGGATCGGCGCAGTTATCTGGCCGCCCACGCCGGAGCACGTCTGATCCTTGGACATATAGTAGGCCGACCGCCCAATGCCCTGCGGTTTGCACCGTCGGCGAATGGCAAGCCGGTCCTTCTCATCGATCCGCAGGAAATCGACTTCAGCCTCAGTCATGCCAGGGGCGCCGTTGCCGTCGCAACAGCACGCCTGCCCATCGGGGTCGACGTCGAACCCCTACGCGAAGTGGATCATCTGGATTCCATGAGCGAGCTGTTCCTGGCCGCCGAAGAACAAGCTGCTCTGCGGAAAGCGTCGGAGATATCCCGGTCCCGATTGTTTCTCCGCTATTGGACCCTCAAGGAGGCATTGCTGAAAGCGGCCGGGCTAGGTTTCGCAGTTCCGCCAAATGAGGTCATCGTCGATGCAGGACCAAGCCCAACGGTCCTCGCTGTACCTCCTGCGCTTGGATCTGTCGCGCAATGGCACCTTATCGCCCCTTCTGACACCTGACGGAAGCACCGACAAAAATACCGCCGTGGACGAAAATCCACGGCGGTAAATCATGGACGCCAGCAACGTGGCGCAGTCTCGGAAATTGAACGTCGTCGACAGCAGATACGTGCGCGGAGCGGCGAGCGTGATCACGCCACTATAAGCGGATGCCCAGTAGGCCTCGTTGAAGACGTTTTCGACGCTGGCACGAACCACGATCGGCTTACCGTTCCAGGGAGAGGTGAAGGTGTATCGCGCGCCGAGATCCACCCTCGTCCATTCAGGCAGCGCGAGTGTGTTCGTCACGTTGACATATTGCGGGCTGGTGTAGATCACCCTCCCGGTCAGCGTGAGATCGCGCACGAACGGCGTGTCCCACTCCGCACCGATGTTCGCAGTGACGGCCGGCACGCCGATGGCCGTTCTGCCATCGGTGAGACCGCCAGGCGTTCTGACCTGTTCACCTCGGATCAAGGCTACGCCACCCAGCAATCGAAGCTCGGGCGTGATCTCGCCGAACACGTTGAGTTCCACACCGCGGTTGCGCTGCTCGCCGTTGAGCTGCTGCGAGGGTTGCGGCAGCCCAGGCACCGCAATGATGCTCGGCTGAGAGATGTCGAATACGCTCATGGTCGTGGTGAGACGACCTGTATCGATCTTCACGCCCGCCTCGGCCTGCTTGGTTTGAGCCGGCGGAAACACGGTTCCCACGTTGGAAAACGCGCCGGACACGACGACCGGTGTTTGAAGACCTTCGATGTAGTTCGCATAGAGCGAGATGTTTTCGACCGGTCTCACGACGATTGCGTAAGCCGGCGTCCATACCGAAGCGTCGCTCTCCGGCCTGCTTGATGCGGGCGTAAGAAAATTAGTGACCTCGCTTCCTGCGGTCTGACGGCGGACGCCAACCGTTAGCTGAACGCGCTTGTTCAGGAATGACATCGTGTCGGAAACACCGACGCTCCAGAGGTTGACGCCGGTGAGCTGATTGGCGCCGACCACAGTGAAATTGGGACGAGGAATATTGGTCGGCTCGGTGTAGAGGTTCCAGAAGATCGTACCGCCCCCCGGGGGCGTCAGAACGCGCTGGCTATAGGTTCGATCGTTGATCGAGTAACCGACGTTGATCGCGTGATTGATCGGGCCCGTATCCGCGTTGATGCGAACACCGGCTTCGCCCGCAAAGGTCTCGAATGTCTCCTTTCCGGTGAACGGGTTCGAAGCCAGGCCGCCCACCTGGAGTGCTCCCGTTCGCGTCGCGTTGGTGAGAATAGGCGACGGATAGGCATAGTTGATGTTGCTGTCGTGATAACCGAACGACGCGTACGCGGTCATCCAGTCGGTCAAGTCGACCTCGCCTCTCGCGGTCGAGAAAAAGTCCGTCGGCTCATAGAACGCCCAAGGTACCTGGAAATTGGTTCCGGCCTTCGGCGGTGGAGGAATGAAGGTCGTGGTTGGAGCGATGGTGAAGAACCGCAACGGCGGATGCAGGACGTCGGCCTGGTAACCGATATCGACCGCCATGCGCGCGTTCTCGCCACGATAGTCGAGGCCCAGCACCACATTGCCGAGTTCGTCGTTCTGGCGGTTCCAGGGCGTATTGCCGTTGCGATAGGTGCTGTTTAGCCGAACGCCCCACTCCTTGTGCTCGCCGTAGCGCCGACTGACGTCGATGGCCTCGCCAAACTGAGACTTCGAAATGTAAAATCCGGTGAGCTGCGTAATATCGACGTCGGGCGCATGCTTGGTGAGGAGATTGACACTGCCGCCGACGGCGCCGCCGCTTGCGACACCGGTGCCTCCGACCGTCATGCCGTTGAGCACCGCGCTCGGCCCTTTCAGCACTTCGACCCGCTCTATGAAGTTCGCACCGGTAGAATAGCACGGTGCGATTCCGTAAAGTCCGTTCAACGCGTAATCGCAACTGTCATAGTAGAAGCCGCGGATGAAGAGGCTATCGGCGCCACCACCTGCCGCCTGTACCACTCTGACGGAAGGGTCGTTCGCCAAAACGTCGCGGATAGTACGCGCCTGTTGATTCTGAATCAGCTCCGCCGTGTAGTTGGTCTGGTTGAACGGCGTATCCATCACGCTGCGATTGCCCAGGAGCCCGAGAGTTCCGCCCGTTGCGACCTGTCCACCGGCATAGGGAGCGGGCGGCGCGCCAAGCGTTCCCGTCGAAGGCACCGCATACGGGACCGGCTCAACCCGGCGAGGAGCCGGGGCAGCAACGCGTCTTTGCACGCGTGTCGTGGAGGTCTGCGGCCTCTGGCTCGTCTGTCGCACCCTTGATCTCGTTGGTGCGTCTACGGTGACGGGCGGCAAATTTCCTTGTGCAAATACTTTCTGACTGTCCAAAAAATCCAAGGAAAGCGCGAGGTGACTCGCCGCTCCCAGCGCAACAGCACGCAGAACATTTCTCGCCCCGACGTCATACGTCATGCCTAACACCCCCAGGCAACTTGCAGGTCCCGGATTCGACCTAACACACGCTTCTGCAGGGGTGGAGAAACGCCCAATAGAAATGATCTAAGCTCGCGATGCTGTTGCGGCGAATTGCTCGCAGAGCCTGTCTAACAACGGTGAAACAACATCATGCATTCTTTGAAATCGTTCTAAAGAATATGCGCCATGCGCGCGATAAGCACGGTTGGTCCATGATGATTCCGTGACCGAGAATGTTCGCACGCCGTTCTCAGCAGGAGCTTCGGGAATTCTTTCCATGAATATTTGGGAAGTTGTGGCAGCCACATCTCCCAAACTCACTTCCAAAGATTCGGCGGAAAGAGCGTGGTGTCTTCAAACAGCGCGCGCGGGAAATCAGTTGCTCAACGGGTAGATCTTTCCCGGATTCATGATTCCTCTCGGGTCCAGCGCCGTCTTTACCGCCTTCATGAGCGCCACCCCCTCACCGTGCTCCGTTTGCATGTGCACGATCTTGTGCAGCCCTACGCCGTGTTCGCCTGAGCATGTGCCTCCCATCGCAATGGCTCGGCGCGCGGTGCGAAAGGCGAGCGCCTCGGCGCGCTCGGTCTCTTGCGCGTCCTTCGGATCGAACAGGATCCCGAGATGGAAATTACCATCACCGACATGGCCGACGATCGGCGCCGTCAGGCCAGATGCGACGATGTCCGCCTTGGTCGCCAGCAGACAGGCCGGCAGCGCCGAAATCGGCACGCAGGCATCGGTACCCATATTGGCCTTACCGGGCTCAAGCGCCATCACCGCTTGATAGGAATTGTGGCGCGCCTTCCACAACCGCGTCCGGTCTTCCGGCCGCTCGGCGAATTGAAACGCGCCGCCGCCGTGATCCGCTGTTATCGCCTGCATCATCTCCACTTCCTCGCGCACTCCGTTCGGCGTGCCGTGAAACTCGAGAAAGAGCGTCGGCGTCTCCACATAATCCAGTTTCGAATAGCGGATTGCGGCGCGCATCTGCACCTCGTCGAGCAGTTCAATGCGTGCCATCTTCAGATTGGATTGCAGCGCCGTCACGACAGCGGCGACAGCACCTTCAAGCGAGGCAAACTGGCAGACGGCCGCAACGATCGTCTCCGGCTGGCCGTAAAGCTTGAGCTGGATTTCGGTGATAACGCCGAGCGTTCCTTCGCTGCCGACATAGAGATGGGTGAGATCGAGGCCAGCAGATGACTTCCGCGCGCGGCTGCCGGTGCGGACGATACGGCCATCGGGCGTGACGACGGTGAGGCCGAGAATGTTCTCACGCATCGTGCCGTAGCGCACCGCATTGGTGCCGGAGGCCCGCGTGGCGGCCATGCCGCCGATCGAGGCATTGGCGCCTGGATCGACCGGAAAGAACAGGCCGGTGTCGCGGACATGCGCGTTGAGGGCTTCGCGCGTCACGCCCGCCTGGACCCGGCAGTCGAGCGAGTCCGGTGTGACCTCCAGGATTTTGTCAAAGCGCGTCATATCGAGCGACACGCCGCCGGCAAGAGCTGCAAGCTGGCCCTCCAGCGAAGACCCCGCGCCAAAGGGCGTGACCGGCACGCGGTGTTCGTTGCACAGCGCGAGAACGAAGGCGACCTCCTCGTTGGTCTCGGGAAAGACCACGAGATCGGGCACACCGACTGCCGGCAGGCCTTCGCCGTGGCTGTGCTGGTCGAGCACCGCCTGCGAGACCGTGACACGCGCGCCCAGGCGTTCAGCGAGCCTCGCGCGCACAGCGGCGATGACTTCCGTTGTTGGGCGCGGCAGGGTGTGGGCGTTCATGTCGGCCTCCATTGTGACTCGGCCTCCATCTGCACCACGGCGATCCGCCTTTCAAGCCGCGACGGCGCCGGCTCTCGTGCGCACCAAATCCAGCCCGCTAGCTTATTCGGCGGCCTCGCCGTGGCCCAGATAGGCGCCCATCAGGCGGGGATCGCGCGCGACCTCGGCGGCGCTTCCCTCGGCAACGATACGTCCCGAGCTCAGCACATAACCGCGGTGCGCGACGGCGAGCGCCATGCGGGCATTCTGCTCCACCAGCAGAATCGCCGTCCCCTGCCGATTGATTTCCACGAGCTTGCCGAACACCTGCTCGACCAGCAGCGGAGCCAGTCCGAGCGACGGCTCGTCGAGCAGCAGCAGACGCGGACGGCTCATCAATGCGCGGGCAATGGCGAGCATCTGCTGCTCTCCGCCTGAGAGCGAGAAGGCAAGCGATGCCGACAGGCGCTTGAGGTTGGGGAACAGTTCGAGCATTTCCTCGATCAGTCCCGCCAGTTCACCGTGCGGCCGTCCATAGGCGCCGATCTTGAGGTTCTCGATGACTGTCAATCCGCCGAACAGCCGCCGGCGCTCGGGAACGAGCGCCAGTCCCATTCCGACCAGACGCTCGGTCGGCTCCCTGATCAGCTCCTGACCTGTGAAGCGCACCGAGCCCGAGGCCTGCGCCAGACGCGCGATCGCCTTCAGCGTGGAGGATTTGCCTGCCCCGTTGTTGCCGAGCAGCGCCACGAACTCGCCAACACCGACCTTCAGCGACACCTGCCGCACCGCCTCGATGTCACCGTAGCGGACCACGAGATCGGAGACCTCAAGCAGCGGCGCGCCGGTGCCTTCGCTCGCGCGGCCGACCTGTTCATGGAGCTCCGCCTCGCGGTCGGCACGGCCGAGATAGGCCTCGATGACGGCGTCGTTGCGCTGGATCTCGGCCGGCGCTCCCTCGGCCAGCACCTTGCCGAAATTGAGCACAGTGATCCGGTCGGCGAGCGTCATCACCACTTCCATCTCGTGCTCGATCAAGAGGATCGTCATCCCGCGCGCATGCATCTGGCGGATCACCTCGATCAGGCGCGCGGTCTCGGCGTGGTTGAGACCTCCATGCGGCTCGTCAAGCAGCACGAGGCGCGGCTCCAGCGCGAGCGCCTTGGCGATTTCGAGCAACCGCCTTTGTCCCTGCGGCAACGAGGCGGCATTCACATCGGCAACGTCGGCAAGCCCGACGAACGCAATGATCTCGTCGACCCGGCGTGCGTTTTCCTGGTCGAAGCGCCACGGATGAGTCCTGCCGTGCCGCGCGGCAAGGACGTTCTGGCGCACAGTCATCGAGCCGAACAGGCGGGTATTCTGGAATGTGCGTGCCAGCCCCATTGCCGCGAGCTGGTGCAACGGCTTCGACGTGACGACGGCGCTTTCGAAGCGCACCTCGCCTCCGGTCGGCGTGTAGATGCCGCTGATGATGTTGAACAGCGTGGTCTTGCCCGAGCCGTTGGGGCCGATCACGGCATGGATCGTGCCCTGCGCGACGGTGAGCGATACGTCTTCGAGCGCCGTCAGGCCGCCGAAGCGTTTGGTGACGCCGGAGAGCTCAAGCAGCGCGTTCATGATGCGTCACGTCCGATCGTGCATAGGATTTTTCGCGCCGGCGAAGACTGCGGAAGGCGGAGAGAACCAGTCCGGAGAGACCGGCAGGGAAGAAGGTGATCACGAGGATGACCATGACGCCGAAGACGGCAAAGTAGTATTCCTGCATGAAGCGCAACAGCTCCGGCACGAAGGTATAGAGGATGGCCCCGAGCACGGCGCCAAGGGGGCTGCCGAGGCCGCCGACCACCGCCATGGCGAGGTAGGAGAAGGTCGACTGCCACGAGAAGACGTCGGGGCTGATATAGCCGCGCAGCAGCACGTAGCAGATGCCGGCAAGACCGCCATAGGCGGCCGAGATCACGAACAGCATGATCTTCAGCCGCGAAATATCGACGCCGATGGCCTGCGCCGCCAGCGGATCGTCACGCAGCGCGCGGATGCGCAGACCCAGCGGACCATTGGCGATCCAGACCTGGAGCAGATAGGCGCAAGCGACGATCGCGAGCAACACCCACAGCATCTTGTCGTTCTCACCAGCGAGCCCGATGCCCGGGATCGCGGTGATGCCGTTGGCGCCGTTGGTCAGTCCCTCCCAGTTCACCAGCAGCCGCTCGACGATCAGCGCGAAAGCCAGCGTGCACAGGGCGAGGTAGTGCCCCTTCAGCCGCAATGTCGGCCAGCCCAGCGCCATCCCCACCGCGGCGGAGATTGCGATCGCGCCCATCGCGGCGACCGGCACCGGCATGCCTGCGGCCTGAAGCAGCGTGAATCCATACGCCCCGATGCCGAAGAATGCGCATTGTGCGAGCGACATCTGGCCGCCGAAGCCGAGAATAAAATTGAGCCCGAGGACCAAGAGGATGTTGATCAATGTCACGTCTGCGACCTGCAGATAATACACCGACAGGAATTGCGGCAGGACGAGGCCGCAAAGGATCGCAACGCCGATCACCAGAAGGGCGAGCGTACGCATCGTCAGCGTGTTTCCGTCGACGGTCATTTATGGACGCTCCAGTTCGAGTTCGCCGAAAATGCCCTGCGGGCGGAACATCAGAACTGCGATCAAGACGCCGAACGCAATCACGTCGATATATTCCGACGAGATGTAGAAGGATCCCGCCGACTCGATGACGCCGAAGATCAGGCCACCGACGAGCGCGCCGGGGATCGAGCCGAAGCCGCCGAGGATGGTCGCTGCGAAGGCACGGAGCGACAGGTTAACGCCCATGTCGGAAGATACGTAAGACAGCGGCGCGATCAGCCAGCCCGCCAAGGCTGCGAGCATGGTAGCGTACGCAAAGATGAAAGCGATGATGCGGGCGGTGGGAATGCCCATCAGCCGCGCAGCTTCAGCGTCCTGCGCGGTGGCGCGCATTGCGCGACCGAGCGCGGTATGCTGAAACAGCGTGTGCTGGATCGCCATCATCACGGCGAGCGCCGCCAGGATGACGAGATACTGCGCGTAGATCGTGGAGCCGAACAACTGCACAGAGGTCGTGCCCAGGGGGCCAGCGAAGTTGAGAGGCTGCGGTCCCCAGATGATCACGGCGATATTCTGCAACGCCATGGACAGGCCGAGCGTTGCCACGATCGCCGACAATTGCGGCGCGTTGCGCAAGGGATGGTAGATTCCCCAAGCCAGCGCGGCGCCGAAGATGCCAAGGATCACCAGCATCGTGACGAGGTTCAACCACAGCGGCATCCCGAGACGATTGGCGAGCCAGCCGACCGAGACGAACGCGCCGAGCATCACGAGGTCTCCCTGAGCAAAATTGACCAGGGAGACCGCATTCCAGATCAGCGTGTAGCCGAGCGCCACCAGCGCATAGGCCGCGCCGATCGCCAATCCCACCAACACGATCTGAATGAAAGTCTGCAACATCGTAAGATCCCGTCACGGTGCCGGCCACCGGAGGTCCGGCGGCGTCGCACGCTCGTTAGCTGCTGATGGCCTTGACGATCTCCGGCTTGCCGCCGGCGACCTTGGTGATGATGCCGGAATGGGTCATGTCGCCGTTGCCGGTCCAGCCATAGCGCGCGACGATGCCCGGGAAGTCACGGATCGCGGTCAGCGCCTGCTGGATTCCCTCGCCCGTAATGACGTCGGCGCGCTCCATCGCCGCGATGATCAGCTTTGCCGCGTCGTGATAGACCGTGGCGTAGAGCTCCGGCTCGTCACCGGGATGAGCCGCCGAATAGAGCTTCTTCCAGCTCTGCACCCGCTCGTCGGGATTGTCCTTGACGAACTCGCCGATCGCCATGCATCCGTCGGCGCCCTCTCCGGCGAGGCCGAGGAAGATCGGCTGCGAGAATGCCGTGTTGCCGGCGATGCCGAATTTCACGCCGAGGGTCTTGCTCTGCTTGGCAATGAGCCCCGCCGGCTGATCATCGGTCCAGACGATGATGCCGTCGACACCGGCCTGCTGAAAGGCCAAAATCTGCGAGGTGTAATCCTTGGTGGCGTCGGTGTGGGCCTGCACCAGCGCAGGCTCGACGCCGCGCTTGGTCAAGGAGGCCTTGACCACGCCAATGCCGGATTGCCCAAAGGCCGTGTTGACGTAGCCAAGTCCGATCTTCTTCCATTGCAGATCTTCCGTGACGTATTTGACCAGAAGGTCCGCGCCGATCGCATCATTCAGGCGGACGCGAAACACCCAGGGGCTGCCTTGCTGGGTGACGACTGGTCCGGTTGCGCCCGTCAGGCACGGGATCTTGTATTTCGCAAGCAGCGGCAGGTTCGGCAGGATGCCCGGCGTGTAGTGCGGACCTACCAGTGCCACGACCTCGTCCTGGGTCGCGAGCTTGGTAACGGCATTTGCCGCCGCAGTTGGGTTCGGCCCGAGATCGTCGGCGATGCGTACCTCGATCATGCGCCCCTTGATGCCGCCCTTGTCGTTGATCTGCTTCACCGCAATCGCGACGCCATTCTTCATCCACTGGCCGTTCTGGGCGAACTGACCCGTCATCGGTCCGGAAATGCCGATGCGGATCGGATCGGCGGCGTGTGCGCGGCCGAGGATCGCCGGCATTGCGAGCGGTACGGCAGCAATGCCCTTGATCAGACTGCGTCGAGAGAAGCGCAAGGTAGAGACCATGGCAGTTTCCTCACTTGGTTTTGCGATGCCGCCTCGTCTCGAGCGGCTGGTTTTGCGAGCAGGATCGACTCAGTTGTCCGAGCGGAGCGGACGGAGACCGAAGGTGCAGGCGGCCGAGAGCAGCGCCATGGCGACCATGTAGCCGGCCACCCAATAGGCCGAGCCGTACTCGGCAAGGAGTGCAGTTGCGATCAGCGGCGAGAGGCCGCCGCCGAGGATCGGGCCGAGCTGCTGCACGAGCGAGAGGCCGCTGTAGCGGATGCGCGCCGGAAACAGCTCCGAGAAGTAGGCGCCTTGCGCGCCGTAGACCGAGCCATGACCAAGCGCGAGACCTAGCGCGATCGCGAGCCAGATCGTGCCGGTGTGCCCGGTGTTCAGCATCTGGAAGAAGACGAGCGCGAGCGCGGCCTGGAAGATCATGCCGCCGACATAGACGGCGCGACGACCGACCCGGTCCGACAGGGCACCGAACAGCGGCAGCGTCAGGCATTCGAGCGCACAGCCGACGAGCACGCCGTTCAGGATTGTCTGGCTCGGCAGCCCGAGCTTGGTCTTGCAGTAGGTGATCGCGAACACGGCGTAGATGTTGAACAGCCCGCTCTCGGCGACCTTGGCACCGATGCCGAACAGGATGTTACCCTTGTGATTGCGGACCGCCTCGACCACCGGCACGCTGGCAGCCCCCTCCTCGCTCAGCACCCGCTTGAACTCGGGCGTCTCCGAGATCTTGAAGCGGATGAAGAGCCCGATCCCGACGAGGACGATCGAAAACAGGAACGGGATCCGCCAGCCCCAGGCGAGGAAGTCAACCTCGCTCATGGAGGTCGACAGGATTCCCAAGAGCGCGATCGGGATCAGGAATCCGGCGGGCACGCCGATATGGACGAGCGAGCTGAAGAAACCGCGCCGGTCGGCCGGCGCATGCTCCACCGTCATCACCATGCCGCCGCCATATTCGCCGCCGATGCCAATTCCCTGCAACAGCCGCAGCCCGATGAGACAGATCGGCGCTAATACACCGACCTGCTCATAGGTCGGCATGAGTCCGATGAGGAAAGTCCCAAGTCCCATGATCAGGATAGTGATGAGCAGCGCCGTTTTTCGGCCGACGCGGTCTCCGAAATGGCCGAACAGCACGCCGCCGAGCGGCCTTGCACAATAGCCCACGAAGAATGTCGCGAAAGCGAGCAGCGATCCAACCAAGGGATCGGAACTCGGGAAGAAGATCTTGTTGAAGACGAGCGCGGTCGCGGTCGCGTAGAGCGTGAAGTCGTAATACTCGATCATGTTGCCGATGGCGCTCGCCACAGCAACCTTCCGGATGTCGCCCGAGGCCCGACCCTTGATCGAAGCGGCCGCTTGGTCTGCCACCCGGCTGGACCCGATCGACCTAACCATTCCGCTCATGACGTCGTCCTCCGGCTTCGGCAGGAAGACATTCCCGCCTGGACTTTTGTCCGTATTTCGGACAACAAGAGCAGCGACTTATTCCACATGTCAAGAGGATTTTTCCGCCGGATCGCTAGCCATCCCGCACATTCAACGCATGTGTCGATACTTCAGCGAACACGCTTGAGCGAACACGCTTGACGTCCTGCGCGCATTTGTCATACAAAATGTCCACATTCCGGACAATAAAGGAGGATAACGTGCCAGCAAAGATTACCGGTATCATTCCGCCCCTCACCACGCCGTTCGATCAGAACGGTGACATCGACGAAAAGGCTTTCCGTCGCCAGGTGAAGTTCTTGCTTGAGAAGGGCGTGCATGGCGTCTGCGTCGGCGGCAGCACTGGTGAGGGTCACACGCTTACCACCGACGAATTCCGGCGCTTGATCGAGGCCTGCGCAGAGGAGCTGAACGGCAAGGTGCCGCTCGTCGCCGGCATCATCGCCAACTCGACCCGCGAAGCGATTGCCCGCGCCCGTGCCATTGAATCGGTCGACGTCGCCGCGCTCCAGATCACGCCGGTGCACTATCTCTTCAAGCCAGACGAGGATGCGACGGTCGGCCACTTCAAGACGCTGTCCGAGTCGGTCAAGCAGCCGGTCATCATCTACAACGTCGTGCCCTGGAACTACCTGAGCCCTGCGCTGCTGCTGCGGATCATGAACGAGCTGCCCGGCGTGATCGGCGTCAAGCAGAGCGCCGGCGACCTCAAGCTGATGGCCGATCTCTTGCTCGACGTGCCCGCGGGCAAGGTCGTGCTGACGGCGGTCGATGCGCTGCTCTATCCATCCTTCGCGCTCGGCGCGCATGGCACGATTGCCGCGAACCCGGCTGCAGTCCCCGGCGCCTGCGTGGCACTGTGGAACGCGGTCCAGCGCGGCGACCACGCCACCGCGCTCGAGATCCACAAGCGCCTGTTGCGGTTCTGGAACACGATCGTCGGCGACAATCTCCCGGCCTGCGTGAAGCACGCCCTCACCCTACAGGGATCGCCGAGCGGGCTTCCGCGGCAGCCAATGCCGGCTCCGACCAGCCGGCAGAAGGACGCGATCGCGGCTGCGCTCAGGCCTTTGCTCGAGGTCGAAGGCAGCGTGAGGCTGGTCGCGGCCGAGTGAGCACACGACAAAGGGCGCGGCATTGCCGCCGCGCCCGATTCCGTCTAAGTCGGATATGGTTCGCGTCCTGGATATTGCGTGGTGACGCCACCCGAAAGGTCCGACATGACTAGCGTCGACAGCAGTCGACAGAGCGTGAAGTCGCTCTTCAAGATGCTCGAGGTCCTGGAGGCCTTCTCCTCGACCGACCCCGAGCTGAGCGTTGTCGAGATCGCGCGCCGCACCGGCCTGCCGCGCACCACCGTTCATCGCATTGTAGATAGCCTGCGCAGCGTCGGGTTCCTGGAACAGGACGCGAGCCGCGATCGCTACCGCCTTGGCATAAAACTGTTCGAGCTCGGCGGCAGCGCACTCATGAACCTTCCGCTGTATCGCGAGGCGCCGCCTTTCGTCGATACGCTTGCCAAGCTCAGTGGCGAGGATGTGCATCTCTGCATCTTCGACGGCGCGCAAATGGTCTTCGTCAATCGCCGCAGCCAAATTGCTGCACGCCCGCACAACACTGTCATCACGATGGAAGCCTCGCCCTGTCACTCGACGGGCGTGGGTAAGGCGGCGCTCGCATTCCAGAGCGACGCCGTGATCGACCGGGTCATCCGCGCCGGCCTGCCTCGTTTCACGCCGAGCACGATCGTTGAGCCGAAGCGGCTAAAGACCGAGCTCGCGGCAATCAGGTCCCGCGGCTATTCGGTGGACGATTGCGAGCATGAGCCGGAGCTGCGCTGTGTCGGCGCGCCGATCCGCAACAGTGCAGGCCGCGTCTTCGCGGCGATCAGCGTGAGCGGTCCGAGCCGGCGCGTTACGGCTGAATGGGTGCCAGAGCTCGCCCGGACCGTGATGACGCACGCCGAGCTCCTGTCGATCCGCCTGGGCTACCAGCCTGACTCGCACAGCCGGGCCGCAGACGCTGCGCCGGAGCGCAACACCCCCAAACGTCGTCAACGGTCCGCGGCAGGAACCGCACAAGGCGAACGTGGCGCCTGATCGAAGGACTTCACCCTCCATCTTCGCCGGTCCGCGGTGCCGCGCGCAGCTACGAGGTGACTAGCGACGGTCGCCTCAATTGTCCCGTCGAGTCTGCAAGACTCGCGAGGTAGTGCGCGGCGTCGCTAATATCGGCGACGATCTCGCGTTCGGCGCCATCGGCGTCGCCTGCGACGATAGCCTTCAGCGCCGCGGTGTGGTGATCCCAGCCCTTCAGCAGGACCACATATTCGGGGATCACGTAGGACAACACCGGCCCGCAGCGCAGCCACATGTTCTCGATGGTCTCGACGAGCAGCGGAATGCCCGACATCGCATAGATGCCGAAGTGAAACTTGCGGTGATGTTCGAGGTAGCTCTCGAGCTTGCGTGCAGCGATCAGCGACTGCATCGTCGAAAGCCGCTCTTGCAGCTTTCGCAGCGTGGCATCGTCATGCCGGTGCAACGCGGCCTCCCGCGCTGCGCGCCCTTCCAGGGCGCAACGCACCACCGTCAGGTCCGAAAGCTCGCGGCGGGACAGGTGCGGCACGATCGCTGAATTGCGCGGCCCCTGTTGCAGCACGCCTTGCGCCACCAGACGGGTGACGGCGTCGCGTACCGGTGTGATCGACGTCCCGAAACTTTCGGCCAGTGAGCGCAAGGTCAAGACCGTGCCGGGCTCGAACCGCCCGGCCAGCAGCGCATCCCGCAACTGTGCGTGTGCGAGGTCCCACAGCGGTTCACGCTCGATTCGTTTCAATGCCGTCATACAACGCTCGGTATCGCGGCGCGCGACATCGCGCAAATCCCTCAGCCAGGCGCTAGGCTTGACCTGCCGACGATGTTTGTTATAACAAACAACAAAATGGGAGGAAACACAACCATGCAAAAAGCCGCCGCGATCGCCCTGGCGTGCGTGATCTCGCTGTTCCAGACGCCCGCCAGCCACGGTCAATCGAGCTTTCCCCAGCGGGACATCACCTTCATCGTGCCATGGAACGCGGGCGGCTCAAATGACGTCGCGGCTCGGGCGCTCGACCCGATTCTGCGCGAACATGGGATCAAGATCGTCATCGAAAACGTCGTCGGCGCGACCGGCGTGATCGGCATGCGCCGGGTCGCGAGTGCAGCGCCGGACGGTTACACGCTGGGCATGGGGACCAGCTCGACGCTGGCGCTGATGGCGCAGGGCAAGGCGCCGCTGACGAATGCGCAATTCACCCACATCGCGCGCGTCTCGACCGATCCCCTGATGCTCCTGGTCTCGACCAAGGCCGAGCAGAAATCGCTCGACGACTTCATCAAGTACATGAAGGGCAATCCCGACAAGGTCACGATCGGCACCCCCGGCAATTACAATCTAAACCACATCTTCGCCTTGATGACGGCGCGCGCGGCGGGCGTGAACTTCGTCAACGTGCCCTACACCGGCGGATCGAAAGTGGTGGCCGACCTGCTCGGTCAGCACGTCGATTCCGGCGTGTTGAAGCCCTCGGAAACACTTGGCCAGATCCAGGAAGGCCTGCTGAAGCCGATCGGCATCTTCGCCAATGAGCGGCTGGAGATGTTTCCGGACGTACCGACCTTCAAGGAAAAGGGCTACGACGTCTTTCCCTACGGCCCCGTCGTCCAGATGGCTTACGTCGTTGGTCCGGCAAACCTCCCCGACGACGTCCGCACCAAGCTGATCACCGCGTTCCGCGCCGCCATTCAGGACCCGCGCTTCAAGGAATTCGCCAAGAAGAACGTGTTCCTTGTCGACGACCTGACCGGCGATGCGCTGACCAAGGAAGTCGACAACGTCGCAGCCACGTTCGGCACTGTGGCGTCACAGGTCTTTCCGAAGGAATAGGCGGGTCCGGCGGAATCGCGGCTCTTAATCCCAACACTCTCCAACCAAGGTTCACGCGCTTGTCCATCAAGAAGATCACCTGTCACGTCGTCGCCGCTCCGGTGCAACGTCCCTTCACCTCCTCGCGCGGCTGGCTCTACAAGACACGCGGCACCTGCCTGGTCGAGATCGAAACGAATGACGGCATCGTCGGCTGGGGCGAATGCTACGGCCCATCGGCGGTCGCAAAAGCCTTTATCGAGACCCAGCTTGCCCCGCGCGTGATCGGCCACGATCCGTTCGACGTCGAGGTGATCTGGGAAGACCTCTACAACCGGATCAAGGATTACGGGCCAAAGGGCATGTCGATCGCAGCCATCAGCGGCATCGACATCGCGCTCTGGGACATTATCGGCAAGGCCTGCAACAAGCCAGTGCACAAGCTGATCGGCGGCGCCTTCCGCACCGAGGTCGACGCCTACGCCACCGGGCTCTACTTCACCGACATGGACCGGCTGGTCGATGAAGCCGTCGAGGAAGCGACGGGTTACGTTGAGGCCGGCTTCAAGGCGATCAAAATGAAGATCGGGCTTGGATCGATCAAGCGCGACTTCGAGCGCGTGAAAGCCGTACGCGAGGCAGTCGGCTCCGGGATCAAGCTGATGGTCGACGCCAATCATTGCTTCACTGTGCCCGCTGCGATCCGTCTCGGCCGCAAGCTCGAAGACCTCGACATCGAGTGGTTCGAAGAGCCCATCTCGCCGGAAGACATCGACGGTTATGTGGAGGTTTCGCGCGCGCTCGACATGGCGGTCGCCGGCGGCGAGAACGAATTTACCCGCTGGGGCTTCCGCGACGCCATCGTGCGCAAGGCGATGGACATCGTGCAGCCGGACGTCTGCGCGGCGGGCGGCATCACCGAATGCAAGAAGATCGCGACACTCGCTACAACGCATGGCGTGGAATGCGTGCCCCATGCCTGGGGTTCCGCAGTCGGCCTTGCCGCCACCATCCACTTCCTGGCATCGATCCCGAACCAGCCGCCGAGCCTGTTTCCGATGCCGCCGATGCTGGAATTCGAGCAGGAGGAAAACCCATTTCGCGACCATCTGGCGGTCGAACCGATCGTTCAGGTCAAGGGCAAGGTCGCGGTCCCGACCGGCGGGGGGCTCGGCATCGAGATCGATCGCGGCGTGATCGACCGCTACCGTGTGGCGTGAATCGATGGTCCGTTCATGAAATTCGTCACCTTCACCGAGCAAGGCTTTTCGCGCGCCGGCGTGCTACTGGGCAACAGCACCGGTGACGCCGATGCGATCGTCGATCTGGCGCATCCGGCGATGCGCGAATCCCTCGGCGGCGCGGCGCCGCAGATGCAGGCCCTGATCGAGGCCAGTCTGCCCAAAGTCGTGGAACGCATTAACGTCCATGGCCTTGCGGTAGCGGCACGGCTTTCGCGCGACGCGGTCACGCTGATGGCGCCACTGCCGGCGCCGCGGCGCATCTTCGGCATCGCGCATAACTACCGCGACGCGCTGGTCGAACGCTGTATGCCGCCGCCCGAGCAACCGGTGCTGTTCATGAAGGCACCGCGAACGATCATCGAGCCGGAACGGCCCATCGTGCTGCCGGCAACGATTGGCGGCGTCACCTACGAGGCGGAACTCGCGGCCGTGATCGGCACGCGCGCCGAGAACGTCAGCAAGGAGCGTGCGCTCGATCACGTCGTCGCCTATGGCTGCTTCAATGACGTCAGCGCGAGCGAGATCATCAAGGCCGACGGCCATTTCGACCGCGGCAAGAACTACCCGACCTTCGGCCCCTTCGGACCATACCTCGCCTCCCGCGACGAGGTGCCGGATCCGCACGCGCTCACCGTGACGCTGAAAGTCGACGGCCGCACGCTGCAGTCCGGGTCAACGGCGAACATGCTGTTCGATGTCGCCGACCTCGTTTCCTATCTGTCGCGGCTACAGGCGCTCGAACCCGGCGACATCATCGCCACCGGCACGCCGGCCGGCGTGGCCGGGCTGCACAAGCCACCAGCGTGGCTCAGGCCTGGCTCGACCGTCGAGGTCGAGGTCCAAGGCCTCGGCCGCCTGCAAAATCCAATCATCGAGGGGCCTACACCAGATGCCTGAGAAACCCGTCGTCCTCTTGACCAACGCCATGCACCGCGATGGCGAGGCGCTTCTCACCCCGCACGTTCGGCTGATCGTCGCGTCGGACACCAGGCCGGAGACGCTGCGCCAATGCGCCGCTGACGCCGACGGCATCATCGTGCGCGCGAAATTGCCCGACGACATCGTCGATCACGCGCCGCGCCTCAAGGGTATCGTCCGTCACGGCGTCGGCCTCGACTTCATCCCGGTCGCAGCCGCCACGGCACGCGGCGTCGCGGTTGCGAACCTGCCCGGAAGCAACACCAACGCGGTGGCCGAATATGTCATGTCGGCCTTGATGCATCTGCGCCGGCCGTTGCAGCGCGTGGATGCGCTGATGCGCGCCGAAGGCTGGGCGACCAGCCGCGCGATGGCGGACGGCCTTACCGAGTTGAGCGGAACGACACTCGGCATCCTCGGCGTAGGAACGATCGGGCGCCGCATCGCCAACATCGCGAGCAACGGTTTTGGAATGACTGTGCTCGGCACGTCGCGCCGGAAGGGATCGCTGCCGCCTGATGTCGAGGAAGTCACGCTCGTGGAGCTGTTCGCGCGGAGCAACGCCGTGGTGGTCTGCTGCGCATTGACCGACGAGACGCGCAGGCTCGTCAGCCACGATCTGCTGGCGCACATGCGGCCGCAATCCGTCCTCGTGAACGTCTCGCGTGGCGCCGTGGTCGACACGCCCGCCATCATCTACGCGTTACGGTCAGGCAAGCTCGCCGGCGCCGCGCTCGATGTGTTCGATGTCCAGCCGCTGCCGCCCGACGATGCACTGTTCGATTGTCCCAACCTGCTGCTGACGCCGCATACCGCGGGGATCACCGCCACGAGTGGCCGCGCGATGGCGGTTGGCTCGGCCGAAGAAATGCTCCGAATCCTGCGCGGCCAGCAGCCGCTCAATCTCGTCAATCCCGAACACAAGACGGTCTGAGGTTTCAAAATGCGTATCACATCGATCAAGGCGGTCCCGATCTCCTATCCCGTGCCGCAGGGCCAGAACGTCCGGTTGGGCATCGGCCGTGCCGTGAAGCGCGACGCGGTGTTGGTCAAGGTCACGACGGATGAGGGCCTCGTCGGATGGGGCGAAGCCCATCACGGCCGCTGCCCCGGTGCGATCGCGAAGCTGATCGACACCACGATCTCCGAACTGGTCGTCGGTATGGATGCGATGAACGTGGTCGGGGTCTGGCAGCGCGTCTACCAGATGCAGTTGGCGAGCCACGGCGTGGGCTACGCCGCCGCGATGGCGCTCAGCGGCCTCGATCTGGCGCTGTGGGATATCCGCGCCAAGGCAGCAGGCTGGCCACTGTACCGACTGCTCGGCGGCGCCTCAAAGCCGATCAAGGCCTATGCGGGCGGCATCTCGCTTGGATGGCAGGCGCCGGAGTCGCTGGCGCAGGAGGCGCTGGGCTACGTCGCGCAGGGCTACAGGGCGATCAAGCTTCGCGTCGGCGACAATGCGCGCGACGACGTAGCGCGTGCCACGGCGGTCCGCGAGGCGGTCGGAGACACCATAGAAATTCTGGTCGACGCCAACACCGGCTATACGGTCGATGACGTGCGCCGCGTGATGCCGGCCTATGACGAGCTAGAGATCGGATGGCTCGAGGAGCCGTTCCCGGCGCAGGATTATCGTTCGTACCGGACCGCCGCCTCGCTCGGCTCGACGCCGCTGGCGGCCGGCGAAAATCATTTCACGCGCTTCGAATTTACCCGCCTGATCGAGGATGGCGCCGTCAGCTTTGTGCAGCCGGATCTGTCCAAGACCGGCGGCGTCACCGAGGCGATGCGGATCGCCGGGATGGCCTATGCGTGGAAACTGTCCTTCAATCCACACACCTCCGCGACCGGCATCAACATGGCGGCAACCATCAACGTGCTCGCGGCCGTCGATGCCCCCAGCTATTTCGAGGGCGACGTCGCCAAGCACAATCCGTTCCGCGACGAGGTCGGCGGCGTCCCGTACACGCTCGACGCCGAAGGTTGCGTCAAGCCGTCTGAAACACCTGGCCTCGGGGTCGAGATCAACGAGGCTTTCATCAACGCGCATCCGCTGATCGAGGGCCCCTGCTATGTCTGAACCGCTGCAGGCTGAAGTCAAATCGCGCGCCATGCGTCTTGCTTACTTCGCCTGCGGCGCGTTCCTGCTTCTGTTGACGAGCGCGGCCTCCGCGCAGACCCCGGTCGCGCCTGCAACAGCCGATCCGGACACCTACCCCAGCCACACGATCCGCTACATCGTTCCCTACCCACCGGGCGCGTTCAACGACACGCTGGGCCGGATCGTGTCGCAGAAACTTCAGGAGGCATGGGGCGTTCCCGTCGTCGTCGAGAACCGGCCGGGTGGCGGCACGCTGATCGGGACCGACGCGGTCGCCAAATCCGCACCCGACGGATATACACTGCTCGGCGTGGCGTTTCCGTTCGGCTCCAACCCAAGCATTTACAGGAGCCTGCCTTACGACACCGTAAAGGACTTCACGCCGCTGATTTTTGCGGGTCAGACGCAGAATCTTCTCGTCGTAAGACCCGCCATGCCGATCCATTCGGTCAAGGATTTCGTCGACTACGCCCGAAACAATCCGGGCAAGGTCTCTTACGGGTCCACGGGCATCGGTTCGTCGAACCACCTCTCAATGGAGTTGTTCAAGAGCATGACCGGAATCGATATCGTGCATGTCCCCTACAAGGGAAGCGCACCGATGGTGAACGATCTGCTTGGCGATCACATCGATGCGGCGTTCGACAATACGCCAAACGTGCTGCCGCAGGTCAATGCCGGCAAGTTGCGCGCGCTCGGCGTCAGCAGTACGGCACGCTCGACTCTCGCGGAAAGCGTTCCGACGGTTTCGGAAGCCGGCGTTCCCGGTTACGAGGTCACGGTCTGGTTTGGCATCGTCGGGCCTGCCGGGATGCGGCCGGAGATCGTCCGCAAACTGAATTCAGAACTGAATGCGATCCTCGGGATGGACGACGTCAAGCGTCGATTCCAGGATCAGGGCGTCGACCCCGTTGGCGGCTCACCCTCGCAATTCGCGGATCACGTTCGCAGCGAGATCCAGAAGTGGGCCAAGGTCGTCAAGAACGCCAATATTCAGCCGGAGTGAGTGCACGTCACTGTGTTACTGCGCTTCGCTCGAAAGATTTATTTTCGGCGATGAACCTTGCGGCCAGCACCAGAGCGCCCATCGAAAACTCCTTTCCATGTGCGGCAATCATCCGCTCGGAAAGCTGCGCAAGCTCTTTAAAGAATTGATCTTTGCTTTCGGCTTCTGGCGATCGAGTGGCTGTCATGATTTCTCTCCTGATGATAGCGGCAAGGGTCTCCGTCTGGAGCCAGATCAAGCTGTTTGAACCGGGTCCAGCTATTTGAAAATGTGCGGGGGAAACGTCACGATTGCCGCCTCCCCGTCGCTTGTTCCGACTGCAAGATGCTGACCATCGCGGGACCATTGCAAGGCGTGGACAGGACCTCGACCGGGCGGTTTGACGACCAGTTCGTCGGGTTCTCCGATCCTTGCGACAACGACCATGCCGTCGCCATAACCTGCTGCGACCAGCCGACGCTCCGGGTGCATATCCACCGCCTCGACGAGGACAAATCTGGCGCGGCCGGTCGCGAGGTTGACCGGCTGTTCGCTTGCGTCGTTGAGACTCGAAACGTCCCATGCGATCATCCGATAGGCTCCGCTCGTAACAAGGACGCGAGAGTCTGCACTCCACGAAAGGGACGCAACGCTCGTGGGATAGCCGGGAATCCGGACGATCCGCGCATCGGCAAGGCGCAGCAACACAATGCCCGTTTTTGCGGCTGATATGGCCAACCAGCTTCCGTCGGGGCTCCATGACAAGGTTGAGATGGAGCCTAACTCGAATGAGGCCGCCGGCTCGGGTCGTGGCCCGAAGGCACGAATGAGCAGACAGCCGTCGACTCCCATCGCAAAGCGCCGACTATCCCGTGATACAGCGATTGCCGATGCATTTCCTCCCGCACGCTCCTGGAGCCAACCGACGTCACCATTGGAATCGTAAGATATGACCGAACTGCCAGAAGCAGCCAGAATGCCCCCATCCTGCACTGGGGCGACGAGATCAATCGGGGAACCATGGTTTGCGGCTGGCTGTGTGACACCGGATGCCGACACGCTCAACAATCGGCTGCGATCACTTGCGATGAAGCCCGAAGTCCCGAGCGGGGCGAGATGAAATGGAGCATCACTGATTGCGACTTTCGTCAACGGTGGCACCGGTTTCCGTCGCGGTGAAATCGTTGCCCGGCCTCCGTCGAGCGCGATACGACAGCGATCCTGCGGCGGCTCGATGTCAGTCAGGGGAGCTATCGCCAATGCACCATCGGCGAGCGCGAACGCAACCATTTGTCCCGCGGGGTCGAACGCCACACTGGTCACGGGCGCGCCTAGAGTCCAGTGCCGTCCAAGCAATTCATAGAGCGTTACGGTCTCTGCTTCCATCGTGTCCATCGATCGCCTCACATTCGGATGGGCCTACCTGCGTCGGCAATCCACCTGTCCAGCTCTTCGAGGCGTCGCTCCAGCGCGGCGCAATGAGCATCGCATACCGCCATTCCAGCATTTGCGTTTTGCAAGCGTCCCCGCGCGTCCTCGAGGGCCGTGGCAAGCGCATGCGAGGCGCCTGTCGCCGCAATCTCCCGCTCGATCCGCTGAATCTCGAATTCCGCCCCGCCGCTAAGCTGACGGTTCAGAAGATTGCGCGATTGCGCGGACGATATCTCCTGAACGACCAGCAACCGCTGCTTCAGCATTTCCACAAGCGTCGGAGAATCGCCACTCATGAATCCGTCTCGATCTGAACCAGGATTCGCTGCAGGCCACCGACACCGGACACGAAGTGTTGCTGCGCATCATTGATGTGAGATTGCAGCGAGTCCCACAGATCGACCCTGAGCAACCGCGCCGGATCGCCGGCCATCGTCTCGAGCGTCTGCAGGCCGAACTGATGCCGTAAGCCGATCCCCTGCAAGACGAAATCGGTCAGCTCGCGTGCATGCGTTTCGATGAAGGGACGCAGTAGCGGATGTGCGCCATAACTGATGCCGCGCCTTGTGAGTTCGGTCTCGATGAACACGATGAAATGCCGCACCAGGAGATTTTGGCTTTCGCCGATCAGGTGCACCATAAAGGTTATGTCGCTGTCCGCGCGCGCAAGGATCTGCGACGCCACCGTCGCCGCAGCGACCGGCTCTCCTTCGCCCTTCTGTTCATCCCAGACAATCGGCATGCCTGGCCCTAACCTCAGGTCCGCGAACGGTATTGATGCAATTTGCGATACAGCGTGGCACGCGAAAGCCCCAGCTTTTCGGCGGCGGCGGCAATGTTGCCGCCAGCGTTTGCGACGGCCCTCTCGATGGCCCGACGCTCCATCTCGTCGAAGCGCGCGATCTCGTCGCCTCCCGACGCTGGGTCATGCTCCGCCGGCGAGCGCGCCGAGGGTATCTGAGCCGCAGCTTCCCGGAAATCCTCCGGTAAGTCCCTGGGGGTGACGATGCCGGTGAGCGTCATCAGCACAAGGTTCTCGATCAGATTGCGCAGTTCGCGAACGTTTCCCGGCCAGCTATAGCGCCGCAGCAATTCCATCGTGGCTGCCTCGAAACGCAGCGGTTCGGTGCTATAGGTCGCGGCGAACTGTCTATTGAAATGATCGATCAATATCTCGACGTCGCCCAAGCGCTCGCGAAGCGGCGGGATGATAAATTTGACGACACCGATCCGGAAATACAGATCTTTTCGGAACCGTCCCTCCGCCACTTCCTGCTTCAAGTTCCGATTGGTCGACGCTACGAGCCGGACGTCCACCGGGCGCGGCTTGCTCTCACCGAGCCGGTATACCGCGCGCTCTTCCAGCACGCGGAGCAGATAAGGCTGCAGATCCAGTGACATCTCGCCGATCTCGTCGAGGCTGAGCACGCCGCCATTGGCAAACTCAAACCGTCCAGGCCTCCCCTCGCGCGTGGCGCCGGTGAAGGCGCCTGGCGCATGGCCGAACAATTCGCCGCCGAGAAGCTCTTTCGATACCGCACCGCAATTGAAGGCAATGAAGGGCTCCTTGCCCGTCTTCTGGCTGGCGGCGTGAACCAGGCGCGCAAATAGTTCCTTGCCGACCCCCGTCTCGCCCTCAAGCAGAATTGCCGTCCGGCCAAGCGCCGCCCGCTCAACCTTCTCGACGGTTTGCAGCAATGCTTCACTGCATCCGACAATTGCTTCCTTAGCCGACATGAGTGCCGCGTGGGCTGCCGGCGACATTTGGAATGCGGCAGGATTCACGCGCGGCCTCGATGCGAGCACCAGCATCGCGCCCTTCACCACCCCGTCGACCACCAACGGCTCGATCCGCTGCTCGCGCAGTTCCTCGGGCAGTCCATTCGCAAGCTCTCTAGCCAAGAAGCCCTCGCTGCTTGGGATTAGCTGCGTTCCGATGCTCAAGTCCTGCGACTGCGCAATCCGCCGCCAGCGGACCGACGCCATGTCGTTGTGATGAACAACCCTGCCGAACCGATCGAGAATGACGACGCCGTCAGCGCTGTTCATCCCGGGCATTCGAGAAATGCTCGCCTCGAGCAGCCGCATTCTCTCGATGCGAATCTTTTCCGAGAGCGCAAGTTCGATATGATTGGCCGCGACGACCGCCAGCGCCACATTATGCCGGTGAAAGATCGCCTGGGGTCCGGAAAAATCGACGATGCCGATAATGCTGCCGTCGATCGGACTGCGAATGGGACTGCCGACGCAGGTCCATGCCTTGATGCCCTCGGAAAAGTGCTCGGCCGCATGGACATGAACCGGTTTTCCGGTGACGAGCGCTGTGCCGATGCCGTTGGTGCCGGTGATCGTCTCGCCCCAGGCGGCGCCGATTTCCAGGCGAATATCGTGGCCCGCATCAATCGTCCGCTGATCGCCCCCCACGTCCAGCACGACGCCATTGCTGTCGGTGATGACCACCATCGTGGCCGCGTCGCCAAGCACCTGCGCGACGCGGCGAAAGGTCTCCGCGCTCGAATCAAGCAAGTCATCATTCTTCAAACGCAGTTCGTAAAGATCGTCCGGCGAGGCGACGAGATTGCTGCCGTTGCCATGAGCATTGACCCCGGACTTGACACTGCGCTGCCAAGAGTCCTCGATGAGGCCTCGCACCGGTGCGTTCTCACGCCTGAGGTCTCCGAACGTCAGAAAGTTTTCCCACGCCCTGTTGGTTTCTCGCTCATCGTATGGCCGCCCCTGCTCCGCGTCCGTGGCGCCCGGAACTTTGTAGCCTTCCAGGGAGAACGGCGGCTTAGCCATGAGCGTTTCCGTCAGCATTGGAGCACCATACGTACGTTGGCAAACAGCAACCCGATCGGCAGAAGCGACCTGAATCGGACCTAATCGGGATCGTCATCCCCACAGGTTCGGTTTATGGAGATCATTCGACGCTTTTGGCGATCGCATCCAACCCGAGACGGCGGGCGATAACCTGTTCCAGGCGCTCCTCGGACACCTCGTCGGGCACACTCACTCCCTCAAGGTCGGCGAGGACCTTGCAGAGCTCCTCATCCAGCGGATCGAAGATTCCGTTCTCGCGCGTGGCCAGAGCGAAGTATCGCGCTTGGCCCTTTCCGCGCAGTTCGCCGACAAAATGGAGTTGTCGCCCCGATGCGAGATCAGCGATCACGACACGGCCGTTAAGACTGATCCGTACATAGGGTTCCATCTCTCTGGGGCGGCCTGGCGGCGTCAACCAGAGCTTGCCTGATGGCTGGGGTTGCGGAACAGGGGCGGGATTGCGCAATTCCTGCCAGCGCCCAGCCGTCAGATGATTGGCGATCGCGTCGATCTTCGTGCGGTTCTTCTGAATGAAGTCCTTCGCCGCCACCTCTTCCCGGTGCGGACCGTCGCGCTTGGAAATGATGTGGACCATGTTTTCCTCCCGCCCCGGTTGGTCGGACGGCCGTGGAGGCTTGTGCATCACCTCCTTCGGCTCACGCCGGAGCTTTTAAGATTGTAACCCGTTCTCGATAGTTGTCACCGTCCAATCGTTCGACCACAAAGGTTACGCCGCAGCGTGCTTACGCATAACCTCTCCTTCCCCGGTGATGATTTCGATGCCGCGACGTTCGATTCACGCGTCGCTGGGCACTCGGTTTCTCAATAGAACTGAGTATCTGGCCGCAATATCCCGCTCGCCGGATCCCTGGACGGCGCGGCGGAACACGGAACGCGGACACATGCCTCATGCACGCCCAAGCTTCTCTGCCCCGCCGCCCAGTGCCGGCCCCTGTGTCGGATCGAGGTGCTCCGGCACGTCGGCAACAAGCGTGTTGGTGGTCAGCACCAGCGTGGCGACGGAAGCCGCGTTTCGAAGCGCGGTATAAGTCACCCGCACCGGATCGACGATCCCTGCTGAAACCATGTCGATGAAGACACCGTTCGCGGCATCGAATCCGACGCCCGCCGGCGCGCTCAGCAGGTCGGCCACGACCTTCTCCGCATCATAGCCCGCATTCCGGGCAATGAATGCAGCGGGACGGGATAGTGTTTCGCGCACCAACTTGATGCCTTCGCCCAGGTCGCCATTGACGTTGCCGAGCGTACGCACGACCACCGGCGCGCACTGCGCCAATGCGGTGCCGCCACCCGGCACGATGCCCTCCTCGGCTGCAGCACGCGCCGCACTGAGCGCATCGTCGATCAACTGGATCGTCCGTTTTTGCTCGACGGGCGTGACGCCACCCGCAAGGATCACGGCCGTCCCGCCTGAGAGCTTCGCCAGCCGCTCCTTGAGCTTGTCCTGCTCGATGTTGGGTGGTGCCAGATCATGTTGCTTGGCCACCTGCTGGCGCCGCGCCGCGATCGCCGCGTCGTCGCCACCGCCGCGAATGATCACCGTTTCGCGCGCACCGGCCCGAACCTGCCGCGCAGTTCCGAGATCGGCAAGGCTGGTTTCTTCCAATTTGCCACCGAGCTCGCGGGCGATCACCCGCCCCCCCGTTATGATGGCGAGATCGTCCATCATCGCCTTGCGCCAATGGCCATAGTCGGGTGGATTGACCACCAGGACCTTGCCGCGGTTGCCATCGCCAAGCAGCGTAACGACGACTTCGGGCGCAACCTCTTCAGCGACGATGACAAGCGGCCGTCCCGTCGAGGCAACCGTCGCGCGCAGCGCCGACAGTTCGCTCGGCATTTTGATCTTAAGATCGGTCAGAAGGATGTAGGGCTGATCCAGTACCACTTCCATCTTCTCGACATCGGTCACCATGTGATGGGAGATGTAACCGCGGTCGAACGACATACCTTCGACGACTTCGAGCGTCGTGCTGGTCGTCAGCCCGTAGTCGGAACTGATGATGCCGTCCTTGCCCACACGTTCCACCGCCTCGGCGACCAGACCGCCCAGATGAGAGTCGGTCGAGGCAATCGTCGCCACCGCTTGCAGCGTCTTGCGGTCCGATACGCTGGTTGCCGAACTCTTCAGGGTCTCGACAACGACCTCGACGGCTCGGTCAATACCCTTGCAGAGATCGACCGCCTTGGCGCCGCGCTCCAGGGCTGCAACCCCGCCTTGAATCAGGCCGTTTGCGAGCACCATCGCCGTCGTTGTACCATCGCCGGCGACTGCGTTGGTTTGCATCGAGACCTCGCGCACCACCTGCGCCCCCATGTTCTCGAAGCGATCGGGCAATTCGATTTCAGACGCGATGGTGACGCCATCGCGCGATACGATGGGTGTGCCAATCGGCCGGTCGACCATCGCGTTCATGCCCTTGGGACCGAGTGTCGATTCGACCGCGGCGGCGAGCTTCTGGACTCCGCGTGCGAGAGCGCGTCGGGCCTCTATGTCATGCAGCAGAACTTTCGGCATAGCGTTTTACTCCCACGTGGTCGTCTCTTGTTTATATGCTGGGGCGGACTTGCTGACCGCTCCCGCTATTGGCACCAGCAAGCCGCTTGCCTCATGCATGCGCCGCGGAATTCTCGGCCGTCACGGGCGGCTCGACGGACCGCGCGGCGCAGCCACTGCCGCAGCCTCCACACGGCGCCGCGTCGACAGGAGTCCGTCCCGCGCTATTCCCTTCGGGTTCACGATAGCGCGCCGCAAGAAGACCTCTGCACAACGAGCTATTGAACTCCATGTTGATGCGAACCCCCCGCAACCGCTGCAGATATGAGGCGAGTTCGTAGCGTTTGATGGAGCACCCGTCATAGGTGACGAAGGCCTGATCGCCGGGCAGCCAGGCAAGGCGCCGTTCAACCAGAAGCTCGCGATAGCGCGGCTTCTGGTGCGCGGCTTCCTCCGAGTCGAAATCGACCTTGTCGTAGGTGCTCAGATTCATCTGACAAATCGCCTGGTCGTCATAACCGGCCTCGCGCAAGGCCAATATCATGACCTCCTGGCGTCGCTCGAACGCCTTGCGGCGAAACTTCTCACGCACCTCTTCGAGCGACCCTCCAGAGGCGAAGTCCTTGAGTGCGTCGCCGAATGATTTGCCTTCGCTGACGCCACGATTGATCTCCTCCGCGACCATGTGATCCCGGAGCTGTGGCCGCGCCTCGCGAACCCATGGCAGCGAGGAAACCGCCCGACGCATGTCGTCGGCCATGAGGAACGCGAAGTTCGCCGAACACCAGTAGGTCGGCAGGCGAAAGACGATATCGACCCCGCAACTATCATCGATGGTGACACGCTCAATAAATCCAAGCTCTGTGACCGACTCGTCCAACTCGGGATCGGTGACCAGCGCGAGGCGTGCCCACACCTCGCGGGTCCTTTGGTCATGATGCAGAAGGACAGCGTCCATCGTTGTCACTCCGCCGCGGTCGCGTGCGCGCTTCCCGCGAGCTTGCCTCTCTGCGCCTCGACGTCCACGCCGTAGAGGCGCGCAGCGTTGAGACCAAGGATCTTCCTCTTTGCCTGCTGCGTCAGATCGACACCGTGCTCCTGCTTTAGATCGTCGGGCAGTTCGAAGTTCCAGAATTTTTCGACGAGCCAGCGAGGCGTCCAGATTGCGTAGTCGCTGCCGAAAAGGAGTTTGTCCTCGCCGACCCAGAACAGCAGCTCGCTAATCACCTCGGCGAAATAACGCGGACGGCCGTGGATGAACGGCAGCGCCACCGCGAGGCCACCATAGACGTTCGTCTCCTGCACCGCGATCCAGCAAAAATCGTCCAGCCGTGGCAGGCCGCAATGCTCAATTATGAAATTGAGACCCTGGAAGTCGGTGGCGGCATGATCGACGTCGTGAACATCGAAAGCATCCTTGTCCAAGGGAATGATGGTCGGCCCCTTGTGAACATGGACATTTGTAATGCCGAGTTTTTGGCAAAGCTCGAGGCAACGATAGGCGTTGGGATCCGTGAGCTTCCAGCCTCGCGACTCGCCCTTCCACTCGGCCGTATAAAGCTTCACGCCTTTTATGCCGAACGTCTCCTTCATGTAGTGAATATACTCGAGCGCCCGCTCGCCATCGCGCGGGTCGAAGGCGCCGTTGACGATAAAGCGATCCTTGTACTTCTTCGCCATCTCGGCGTTGCGATCGATGGTGTTAAAGCCGTTCTTGTAGAATTCCGTCAGATAGGTCGACTGTACGATGGCCATATCGTCCGGGCCGTCGACGAACAGATCGTGATACATCTGCTCGGCGCTGTACTTCTCGAACTGGTCCTTGGGCCAGAGCTTGTCGGGCGGGCTGAGCGAGGTGTGGTAGGTGTAGAAGCAGTCAATGAACTGCTTGCCGTGAATGTTTCGCTGGTTCGCCGGACTGCCGTCCCAGAAATGGGTGTGCCCGTCGATGACGAAGACTTCCTCGCCGGTGGGGGTTATGAACATGATAATCTCCAAGGTTTTGCCAAGTGCTTTACGTCAACGTCGGGGACGGCCGATCGTGCAAGAATGAGGTGGAGCCACAACCGTCCGGATGTGGTCCACCCCAGGCTCGGGAGTTGAAAGAGTTCACTCGATGTATTCGAAGACCTCTTCCATATTTCCGAACAGCGTCACCGTGTTGTCGTCGATGCGCACCATTCGGCCATAGTGGGTCGAGGTATTCACTTCGAAGATCTCGGCCGTCATGTCTTTCCCGAGAATTTCGCTGATTTCATCCATCTTGAAGATCAACTTGCCCTCGCCGTCGATGCGGATCAGGGCCGGCTGATAGGTCACGGTCACGTTCGGCTTCTTCGCCATGAATTCGGCGATGGCGCGCGCTTCCACGCTGTCATTCATCGTGACGCCGCACTGATGAGAAATCGTCTGGTCGAAGACGATGTCTCCCATCTTCTGGAAGATGTTCTGGTTGGTCGCAGTTCTGGAAGCAACGGACATTGCAATTTACTCCTTGGGAAGGACGAGGCCGAGCTCGCCGAGGATCTTCTTGATGCGTTCGACCGACTGTGCGCGGGCGTCGGCGTACTGCACCGGCTTCGAGTGCGGCTGCGACCAGATCGGCTGCAGGCCGACGGCCGCCTTGTTGGCGAGCGCCACATGCTTGTTCACCCAGCTCTGGAACAGGTTCTTGTTGTGGGCAGCATGCTGATTGTCCGTCACCAGAAGATGCAGCAGGTCGATCGTGTTCGCGAGATTGCGCTCATAGTCGGCCTCTGCGGCCGAAATGACCGACGGCGTGATGAAGTCGCCGTTGGACGAGGCCACCTGCATCAGGAAGCCGCTACGGAACAATTCGCCGACAAGCGGCTCGAACACGATGTTGGTGGCAAAGTACTGCTCGAGATAGTCGGCCGAACCCATGATCGATTCGACCGCTTCCCTTGTGCCTTGCCAGCCCTTGTCTTCCAGCCAGGTGCGCTTGCCCGCCGTGTCGTCGAAGCCCGGAATGTCCATTCCGATCTCGGCGAGATAGAGCGTGATATCCTGCGCAAGGCGAAGCTTGTAGGACGAGTTGGTCAATGTCGCATTGTTGATCATCTGCGTATAGCCATAGCGCTGAGCCTGCATCAGCGACGTGCCGAGGCCGAACTCGACATGTTTCCACGCGCCGAGGTGGTTTTGCAGAATCTTGACCCACGCTTTGTTGAAGGCCTTCGGCGCGCCGGACTTGCGGCCGTTGGCGATCACCGATTGAACCATGCCTTCGATCTTGGACTGACGCTGGTAGTGGGTGCGCTCCCACTCCTGATCGGGAGCACGGAACGCATGCCAGTTCGAGCTCAGCGCCGCAGTATTGTCCTTGGTGTAGGCGCCCTTCCCGTTGGGGAAGGAGATGATCCAGTCCTGCAGCAGGTAGCGTTCCGGATCCGGCTGCACATCGACGGTCACGTCCTCGTAGTGCGTCGCCCGCTTGCTGCGTGGCTCGAAGTACCTGTACCTGCGGCTGTCCGAATCCGGAAACACCGCAGCGCCCGCTGCACCGGATCCCACTGAAACACTTGGAACTGCAGTCATAGTCTTCCTCCTCCCATTGGTGGCTTGCACTAGCTGGACCGGCATTCGGAAAGTCTCAGTTGGCCGCCGGCGTAAACTTGTCGAAGAAGATGCGATCCGATTCGACATCGTTCATCTGCAACACCGGCGTCAGCGCCTCGATCATCGGCGATGGTCCGCAGGCATAGACGTCGACGTCTTCCCCGTATCCCGAGTTGCGCAGGTGTGCCCCGACCGCTTCGTGCACGAAGCCCTTTTCCCCGCGCCAAGCCGTGTCATCGGCCGCGTGAGAGAGGACGGGCACAAACGTAAAATCCGGATGCTTTGCCGAGAGTTCTGCAAAGCGATCGAGGTAGAAAAGATCGTTTTGCGTCCGGGCTCCGTAGAAGAAGCGCACCGGACGTACTTCTCCGGAGTTGATGTGATCGTGGAGGATCGACCAGAGAGGCGACATTCCCGATCCGCCCCCGACCAGGATCACGGCTCCGTTTCTGTTTTCTCGCCGGAAGCAGGTGCCGTAAGGTCCCCTGACCCCGACTCTGGTTCCGACGGCGAGGTCTCCGTCGAGCTGGGAGGAGAAGCGTCCGTTCGGGTACTTCTTGATGATGAATGCGAGCTTTTGGCCTTCGAGCGGCGAATTTGCCATGGAAAACGAGCGCGTAATCGTCTCTGCCCCCGAGAGCGTGATGTCGACATATTGACCCGCCCAGAACTTCAAAGGTTGGTCCAGCGAGATCTCGAGGTGCCTGATGTCGTGGGTCAGCGCGGAGACGCTCGTGACCGTGCCTGTGAAGTCCCTGACCGGGATCGATTTCGACAGCACCTCTTCGTCATAGTTGAGGAGCTCTACTTCAAGATCCGAGTAGGCCAGCGTGCGGCACAACAAAATATAATCCTGACCACGCTCCATCTCGTTGAGGGCGAACGTCGAGTATTTCTTCAGCTCCACATCGCCTTCGGTAAGGACGCATTTGCACGCTGAGCACTGTCCCTCCTTGCAACCATGCGGCAACGCGATGCCCTGGCGGAAGGCCGCATCGAGGACGGTTTCGTTCTCCTCGACCTCGAATTCTATGCCTACCGGATGCAGGCGAACGACATTAGCGGGCGCGCCCATAGGGCCTCCTCAAACCAAGGCTTGCAGGTCTTCCGGGGGTTGATCGGGAAGGAGCCAGCCGGAGCTGGCTGGCTCCCTCCTGGCTGCTCAATTGCAGGGATTGATAGTGAAGCCCTTCCGATACTCCGCGAGGTGTTCCTCGCGCTGAGCCGGCGCCATCTCGCGCAGCGTGAGAAGCGGGCTCTTCAGAACATGTCCGCGGACATCGTCAAGCGTCCACATCTCCTTCTCGTCGAAGCGCAGGTGTGGCTGCGGGATCAGCGTCTTGCCATCGGTGCGGACGAAGCCGAGATCCTTGATCGCGTCGGCGAGGTCCCAGCCATCGTAGCAGCTTTCCCATTCACGCCGTCCGCTGAACCGGCCCATCGCGGGCGTCGGTCGTCCCTCATATTCGTCGGCGAATGCCTGCACCGTAGTCCAGCGATCCAACTCATGCGCAAAGGTATAGAGCTGGCCGTCGATCTCCCCGGTGACGATATCCTCACGGATCAGGCAAGGCACAAGACACGACCAGCAACGATGCGGATAGACGTAGCCGACATCGCTGTTGAAGAGGATGTTGGTCTGCCCGGGATGCGAGAGCTTCTCGTACCATTTCCAGAATTCGCCGAACTGGGCGTACCAGCCCGGATATTTATGCTCGAACCACTCGAAGTCCTTGTCGGTCTGAGCTTCGATCCGCCAGAAGTTCACCGACCAGCCAACCGCGAAGAATTGCGCGACCCTGTGGACGTAGTGCTTCTCGGTGAGGCGCTTCCAGGCTGTCTGGACGTCGTCGTGATGGATCTTGATGCCGTATTTCTCGAGCGGCAGCATATAGGTGCGGTAATAGTCCTCGAAGATCCAGCGATGCCACATCTCCGCATAGGACTCCTTGTTCTTGTCGCGATTCGTGGTTCCATACTCGATGAAGGTTCCGATCGCGGCATCGACGATCGCGTGGTTCTGCCAGAAGGCATAACGCAGGTCCCGCTCGATCAGTAGATGGTTCTCGGGCTCCTTGAGCATGGACATCAGCATCGAATGGCCGTTGCCGATGTGCCGGCTTTCATCCGACTGAACGGAAAGGAACACGGTCGGAAGCGCGTAGTCGCCGTTGCGAGCGGCCTCGGACGGCATCGCCACGAACAGCGTGTTCGTAAAGGCGGTCTCAGCCACAACGGTCAGATAGATGTTCGCCGAAGTGATTGCGTCACCGGTGATGAAGCCCTCACCGAACTGACGGCCGATCGTGGTGGCATAGCACTTGCCGAAGGCCTCTTCCGTGATATCGAACCCGGCCGGATCGATGTAGTTCTCCATGTACCACTTCTTGAGGTTCATCTGGATCGTCGAGTGACGGAACTCGTCGACCATCTGCATCGTGAAGCCGGTGCGAAGATCCTCACCCGGAGCGAGACGGCCGACCATGGCCATCGAGCGCGCCGCCGAGATCTCGGGGAACGGGATGATCGCCAGGAACAGCTTCATCCACTCAACCCATCGTGGCTCGACGTTGCGGAACATGTCGCCGCGCAGAGCCGCATCGAGCGCGCCGTAGACGCGGTTGTCCTTCTCCTCCTGCATTGGGAAATAAGAGCGAAGGACCTGCTTCATCGGATCCTTCGGCGCTTTCGTGATCTTGTAGTCCGTCGGAAATGTCATCGCCTCCTGGACGTAGGAAGGATTCCAACCGAGATCTGCAATCTTCTTTGCAGCGTCACCGACGGAAATGCCGCGCTGGGCGGTGATCTTGTTGAGTGTTAGCGTTCCAGACATCTAGTCTATCCTCCTGATCGAGTCAGAAACCACATCGATATTCCGCCTGCTCCAGGCCTCGACGGCCGGGCAGTGCTTACCCGTACGTTACGGGCCACCTCGCGGCCGTTCTCACGACCGGACGTTTGATATCGGCAAGGGTCTCAGGATGACTGTGGAGTACTCCGCGGGCGATCAGCGGCGATCTTGGAACCAGCGGCTTCCCGATCGCAATTGTGTTGTCCCGCACAAGATTACGTCCTCAGCTAGGCATCCCCTTCCCTCGTTCTTTTCGCGGCTCGCCCCAGACGAGGACCAGTCAGCGTTGTTGTGCTTAGGAGCTTTGCAATGGGCGTGCCAGCTCGTCCAAGCGCCTCGCCAGATGGTTTCTGATGACGTGAGCGTGGGATGAGTGACGGTCGTGCCCGCATGGCCCTCGGCTTGACGACTGATCGAGATGCAAATTGCGACAGGAATTGCAAAATGAGAATCGCTGCAACGCAGAGGAGCCAGTTTGCATCGCAATGTTTGCGCCGCGGTAGTGATCACTCGCTGGGACCAAGTGCGCAATGGCATACGACTCGCGGACGGCAAATCCACCGCGAGCGAACGTATGCCCGCGATGGATTAGATGCGCCTGGTCAAGGAATCAAAACTGCGCGTCCATGGATCTTGCCAGCGTTGAGATCGTGCAATGCCTTGTTGGCGTCCGCGAGGCGATATTCGGCGGTTGCGAGTTCAACCAAACCCCGATCCGCAAGCGCCATCAACTCCGTTAGCTCAGCCCATGTACCGACCAGGTTGCCGATAATGTTTTTCTCGGTAATCACCATGTCGACGGTCGGGACACGGATGTCCTCACCATAGCCAACGACGTAGTAGCTGCCCATCGGGCGGGTCATCGCCAGCCCCTTGGACGTCGTGCCTTTCTCGCCGACAAAATCGATCACGGCTTCCGCGCCGTTTCCGGCAGTCAATGCCAGAACGGCTGCCACTTCGTTGCCGTCAGCTTTCACCAGATGGTCGGCGCCCGATTTTTCGGCCAATTTCAGCGATGCTTCGGACTTGTCGACCACAATGATGTCGGCCGCACACATCGCCTTGAGACACTGGATTCCAATGTGGCCCAACCCACCTGCACCGATGACGACGCAGGATTCGCCCGGCAAAAGGTGACGAGTGGCCTTCTTGACCGCGCGATAGGCCGTGAGGCCCGCATCCGCATAAGGCGCCACATCCTTTGGCGCAAGAGTCCGTGGCAGCGGCACAATATTGCGTTCGGAGGTGCAAAGGAATTCTGCATAGCCGCCGTTACAATCAAGACCCGGAAATGTGCCGGGACCATGCATATCGAGGCCTCGGCGACAGGCGAGACAGGTGCCACCGGTGATCTTCGGGTGAACGATGACTGGGTCACCCTTCTTTACTCCCTCGACTTCCTTGCCAACCTCTTCGATCCAGCCTGCATTTTCGTGTCCCATGATGATGGGTAGCAGTTTGTCGCCGGTCGGATCCATATGCGGCTTCCATACACCTTCGATGATATGAAGGTCGGTCCTGCATACGCCGGCACCACCGATGCGGACGATGACGTCAGTCGATTTAGCCAGCTTGGGATCAGACACTTTTTCTTCGCTGACCCATTGGTCGTTGGAAAGCTTCTCGTCATACGCTCTCAATACTTGGGCTCTCATGTTGTCCTCCGTCTGCCCGGCGAGCTTTGCGCTCGCCATCGCGGAGGCGCCTCAGCATTTTTCGTGCCAGCGGAGCTGCACAGCGCAAGCGCGCGCACCTAAGCGCGTCAGGAACACGGAGGTCTTTGCCGCTGGCGGCTAAAGCGCGATGACTTTTCTTCGAATCGTCATCCCGCTTTAGCTCTTTGTTTGAGCATGATCTTTTTCGGAAAACCGGTTTCCACTTTTCCGGATCATGCTCTAGCTGGTAAATAGGAGCTCGTGCCCACCGGTCGCCTTGTCGGGCCATGGCTTTCGCGGGTTACAGGTCTCTTTCGGCGAGTTTGCGAAACTCGTCGGGCACGGAACGAGAAATGCCCAGCGCTGCCCGGCCATATCCGATCGCATCCCATCCGAAGCGATTGCGGATCTTGTCGACGGCGCAATCGGCCGCCCAACGGGCCATGCCCATCCTGGTGCCGGGGCGGCGCGCTTCATCTTGAAGTCCAAGCGGGAGTTCGAGCTCGAGATCCCAGTGCTCCTCAAGATGCGACACGGAGATCGCCAATAGCGAGATGGTCTTCTGGTCCGGATGATCTGCAAGGATCGCTCGCACCAGTTCCTCGGCGATCTCAGCGAGGATCATAGTCGCGGAGATCGGCGCATCGAGCGTTACCGAGCGCGTCACCGAGTTCAGGTCAGCGAAGCGAACGCGGACCGTCACGGTTCGACCGGGCCTGGACTTCGCCCGGAGTCGCGTCGCGATGCGGTCCGCGAGGTGAAGCAGCGTGGGGCAAATAACCCGCTCTTCGGCCGGCTTCCTGCCGATCGCCGACTGCGCCCCTGCCGATCTAGCTCGGCGGTGAGACTTGATCTCCCGCGGATCGCGATTCCACGCCAGCGCTGCGAGTTTTTCCCCTGCAGCGGGACCGAGCAACCGCTCGAGCGACCATCCTGGCGTCTTTGCCAGATGCTCGATCGTCAACACGCCGATTTCGGCCAACCGCGCCTTCGTGACCGGACCCACTCCCCACATCAGCTCGACGGGCAGGTGGTGAAGGAACTCCAGTTCGGTGTCGGGATCGACGACCACGAGTCCATCGGGTTTGGCGACTTGCGAGGCAATTTTCGCCAGATGCTTGGTGCGCGCCACGCCGACCGAGATCGCAAGACCAATCTCCATCCGCACGCGTCGGCGGATTGTCTTTGCAATTTCGGCGGGCGCACCGAAGAGATGAGTGCAGCCCGCAACGTCGGCAAAGGCCTCGTCGATGGAAATACGCTCCACGAGAGGCGTGAAATCGCTGATCACCTTGATGGCAGCATCGCCGAGCCGTTGGTAGTCCTTGAAATGGCCGCTGACAAAAGTGAGTTGCGGACATAGCTGACGTGCCTGCCGTCCCGGCATACCACCTCGCACCCCGAACGCCTTGGCTTCGTATGAGGCAGCAAGCACAACCCCGCCACCGACAGCGACGGGTCTGCCGCGCAGCGAAGGATCGAGCAGTTGCTCGACCGAGGCATAAAAAGCATCCAGGTCTGCATGAAGGATGGTGGCTATCGTTGCCATCCAGACCGTTCACCGGTGAAATTTGACCAAAATCCACAGAGAACATAATGAGAACATGTTAGAGCGAGTGTCAAGCCGAGTTTCACAAAGGCTAAGAAGCGATTGGCTGATCAAGCCTGCGCCCGGTTGAGCGACCGTTCCTTCCGCTCTCGGGAACGCAATTGAGCAAAAGGCTCCTGTTGCACGACCGCAGGTCTCCGAACAGCATCGAAATTCCACCCTCGCCTGCCATGCACACGACTTGTTGACCAGGCTCTGCTTTCTGGAGGCCGATGGCTGACGGCATACCGTTGGCCCGTTCCATGAAGCAGACTCACGAAGATGACTTAGGCGAGCGCATATAATTCTGCGGAGCTAGCCGTGCTGTTCGATACGCTATCCCGAGTGACGAGCAGACGGCATCCGATAAGGGCGGAGGTTGACATGCACCCTGCCGATAGTTGATCCTCCTGCTCGCGGAATTCAGCGGATCGAGATTGGACAGGCCTAACAACCAAAGCTAGCAAACGGCTACCCCGGTCACGCAAAGGGGAATCAGGCGCGGAAATGCCGACCTCTGACAAGGAAATTCAAAGTACGTCCGACGCACCGAGTGACGGCGAGAAAAACACCCGCACCGCGACGCGTGCTCCTTCCATCATTGTCGGCATCGTCGCAGCCGCCGTCGTCGCGCTTTCTGTCTTCTATCTCTTGCGACCGGAACCGCTGCTCGTGCAAGGCGAGGTCGATGCAACGCGGCTGGATATAGCCGCCCGTGTCGACGGACGGGTCAAGGAAATACCCGTCGAGCGTGGCCAGAACGTTCCGGCTGGCGCTGTGCTCGTGCGGATCGATAACCCGGAAACTCTGGCCAAACACGAGCAAATGACGGCCGCAAAGACTGTTGCGGAGGCTCAACTTGCCAACGTACTCGTCGGAACGCGGGTGGAAACCATTGCCGCGCGGAAAGCGGAAATGGAGCGGACGCAGGCTGCTCAGGTGCTTGCGCAGAAGACCTTTGACCGTACTTACACATTGACCCAGCAAGGCAATGCGCCGCAAGCCCGTCTTGACCAAGTGACCGACGCGCTGCGCGAAAGCGAACGCGCCGTCGATCAGGCCAAATCGGCCTACGACCAGGCTGTCAATGGCTACACAAAGGAGGAGCGGGCTATATCGAGGGCCAACGTCGAAAAGGCCAATGCCGATATCCAGAGCGTTCAATCGATCATCGACCAACTTGTGGTCTATGCACCCGTCGCCTCGCAGATCTATCAGCGCAATATCGAGCCGGGCGAATACGTATCGCCGGGCGTGCCGCTGGTGACCCTGATCGATCTAGCCGACGTATGGATCCACTTCGATCTTCGCGAGGATCTCGTCAAGGGCCTGAAGGTCGGCGATCGATTTGATGTCCGTATTCCGGCTCTCGATGACCGCCGTGTCACGGTCGAGGTCAAGCTTGTTGCGACCAAGGGGGAATATGCGAGCTGGCGGGCCACGCGTGCTTCGGGCGATTTCGACTTGCGGACATTTTCGATCCGCGCCTACCCGGTCCAGCCCGTGCCCGAGCTGCGACCGGGTATGAGCGCCTATCTCGACTGGCGATCGCGGCAATGAGGCTAGCGTCAAAACCGGGATTTCTCCTGGTCGCACAGCGCGAATGCCGCTGGCTGTTCCACGATCGTGTGGCGCTGCTTTTGATCTTTGGCGTGCCTCTCTTTGCGTTCGTGGTTCTCACGACGGTCTTCAGCCATCCGGTCATCCGGGGGCTCGGGGTGACTGTCGTTGACGAGGACAAGTCGGACGCTTCGCGTGCCCTGGTAGAATACGTCGCGGCATCACCGAGCCTGAAAATCGTCGACCGCTCCGGTACGCTGTCCACGGCCGTGAAGGATATACGGTCCGGCAAGGCGATCTCGGCAATCTATATCCCGCCGGATTTCGAACGCGACCTGCAGGCTCAACGCCGCCCGCAGGTCGTCGGATTCTACAACCAGCAGTTCCTCACGGCGGCCGGCATTGCGTCCTCGGGCCTGAGCGATGCGCTTTCCGCCGCGGCGGCTGTGGCGGCTCCCGCCAAGAGCGCAGCGCCTGCGCCGGCTTCCATCGGAACGCTGGCCGGGGAGACCATCGCGCTTGTCAATCCGCAAAAGAACTACGCGCAGTTCCTGCTCCGCGCGCTGCTGCCGACGATCATCCATGTGGTGATCACGCTCGCCGCAGGCTATTCTGTCGGCTCCGAATTCCGCCGTCGCGACGCGCGGGCCTGGCTCGAAAGTGCCGGAGGCGATCCGGTCGTTGCGCTCGCCGGCAAACTCGCACCCCTCTTCGGCATCTTCATCCTCATCATGTTGGCCGAGCCGCTTTTCCTGGAGGGTGTGCTGCAAATCCCCTTCAAGGGAGACCTGCCGTTGATGGTGGCCGCTGGCTCCCTCCTGATCGTCGCCTATCTGTCGCTGGGCGCCTTGCTGCAGCTCCTGGCCGGCGACCTGGCAACCGGGCTGGGACTCGCGGGCCTCGTTGCCTCTCCTGCATTCGGCTACGCCGGCGTCGGCTTCCCCACGATCGGCATGAATGCGTTTGCGCAAGTTTGGAGCGCGATACTGCCGTTGCGCTGGTACATGGCCGTCTTGCTGGGACAAGCGGCGCGGGGATTGCCCGTCTCTGACTCCGCCATTCCCTTCGCGCCGCTCGCGGGCCTGACGGTGCTGTATGCCGGCCTCGCATTGCTGCGCATGGCGAGCCTCAAGCGCAAGGGCTGGTTTGAGATGGCGCGACCTGCCGAGCAATCAGAGAGCGGCCGCGCGCCGCGAGGCGTCGGCGGCGCCTTCATGGCGGAGTGGCGGCGCGTGCTCGGCGCGCGGAGCGCCTTCGCCCTCCTGTTCCTGGCTCCTTTGGTCTACGGTATTTATTATCCGCAACCCTATCTGAACCAGATCCTGCGCAAGCTTCCCATCGCGGTCGTCGACAACGATCTGAGCGATCTCAGCCGCCAGATCGTCGAGACGCTAGATGCGAGTGGAGCATTGAGCGTCGCAGTCCGCGCCCGCACACTGGCCGAGGCGCGGACCGCAATCGATCGTGGGAAGGCCTTTGCCGCCGTCGAAATCCCGCCAGACACCGAGCGCGACGTGCTCAAGGGCATCACCGCTCACATTCCGATCTACGCCGATGCCACCTACCTGTTCATATTCAGATCGACCGCCAGCGGGGTTGCCACGGCCATCGGAACTTTGACGTCCGAGCTTGTTTCGCGAGGCGCACGCTCGGATGGAAGCCTTGTCAAGGCGAAGCTGGCGAACTCGAGCCCCGCGGACGTTCTGCTGCAGCCGATCTTCAACCCCGTAGGCGGCTATGCAAGCTACATCGTCCCAGCGGCGTTTGTGCTGATCCTGCAGCAAACCCTTCTGATCGGTGCCGCGATGTTGACCCGTACTGCGCTGGCGACCGGCGGCGGAGCATTCGCCGGCGTGCTCGGCCGCGGCTTCGCCCATCTGACGATTTACCTTCCGGCGCTCGCGCTTTATCTCATTGTGCTGCCGCGCATCTATGGCTTTTCGACGCTCGGGCATCTTCCGCAACTCCTCGCGCTTGCTGCCGTCTTCTTGCTTGCGACGAGCTTCATGGGGCAGGCCGTCGGCGCCTGGTTCACGCGGCCGGAAAACGCAACCATCCTGCTCCTTGCAACCAGCCTGCCTCAATTCTTCACCGCCGGCTTCGCATGGCCGCGCGAAGCGATCCCCGACGCGGCCATCGCGCTGGGCCGACTGTTCCCGGCCGACTTCGCGATTGATGGCCTCGTGCGCATCAACCAGCTCGGTGCCAGCATCTGGGAGGTCGCGCATGATTGGCTCGGACTGTGGTGTCTGGCGCTCGCCTATTTCGCGCTCGCCGTGATCTCGGCGCTTGCCGTCAAGAGAGGGCAGACAAATGCGCAAAGCTAGGCGCGCCGCCTTCGCCGCGATCGCACTCGTGCTCGTCGCGGGCGTTCTGATCTATTCCGTCCGTGGTTCCGGATCGCCAGCCGCAGTCGTTGGCGTCGTGCGGGCGACCGAGGTCAGGGTGGAGCCGGAGGTGAACGGCCAACTCATCTCGATTGCGGTCAAGAAGGGCGCGCAGGTTCGCGCCGGCGATGTCCTGGCGAGGCTCTCCGCGGTGGAGCTGACGGCACAGGTAGACCAGGCGCGGGCCGCCCTCGCCTCGGCAATAGCAAACCGCAACAACGTCTATGCTGGCGTGCGTCGCGAACAGGTCGACTCTCTGAAAGCTGCAATCGCCAAGGCAAGCTCCCGCCTCGACTATACGCAGGCCCAGCTCTCAAGAACCAGCACGCTGGCACGCCAGAATTTCGAGTCCCAGCAAGCGCTTGACCAGGCCGAAAACGACGCCGCGAGCGCACGCGCCGATGTCGCGGAGGCCCAGGCGAACTACGATGCGGCCGTGGCTGGTCCGACCCGGGAGGAACGCGCGATCGCCGACGCGCAGGTGAAGGCCGCAGCGGCTGCGGTCGCGGTGCTCGAGCGCCGCCTCGACAAGATGGTCTTGCGTGCTCCAGCCGACGGTGTCGTCAGCGTCATCGCCGCAGAAGTAGGCGAGAACGTTCGCGCGGGCCAACCGATCCTGATGGTCGAGGCGGCAGGCAAGCAATGGCTCTCATTCAACGTGCGCGAAGACCATCTGAGTGGTCTCGCGGTCGGAGAAACAGTGAGCGTGATGCGGAACAGCGCCGATGGCGCGATCAAGAGCGCCGTCACCGAACTGCGGCCGCTCGGCGTCTTTGCAACCTGGCAGGCCGAGCGGGTGATTGGCGATCACGATCGCAATACGCTGCGCTTGCGCCTTGACCCTCAGGAGGCGGCTGGCCTCGCGCCAGGTATGACTGTTTGGATCGAGCATTGACTACAAGGCACGGACTGCCTGTTCCATAACCGTCGCCACCAATGACAGGACGTTCCTCACGAAGATCGCTCCATGCCGACTATGGAGAACTCGGCGCAACGACCTGGCGGGCGAGCGTATCGCGCTCCACCGCCGTCAACTGCTTGGTGTCGTCCGCGGTAAAGGTGCCGTTGCCGAGGACGCGGACCATATTGTTCGGGTCATAATTGTTGTTGCTTTGCCTGCCACGATTCCGCTGTTGTTCGCTATTGGGGCGATCTTCCTCACTTCCGCCACCGAAGCCGAGAAACTCGACGATGATGATGGAGGGCTGCTCACCGGCACGCGCCTGCGGCACGGTGGCTTGCTGGGCAGCGGCGCCCGCCGTGTTCGACGCTTCGGTCAGGCCGCCAATGTTGGGCGCCTGGACCTGCGGCACGCCGACGACGCCGCCCTGCGCCTGGATGTTCGCGGCGTTGACGATGTGCAGCGCCGCGATGTTGACAAAGCTCGACGCGCGGATGCCCGCCTCGCCCGCATCGACGGTGCCGAGCGGCGCGATCAGATCGACCGTCCCAGGCGGCACCTCTGCGATCTGTCTCAGCGTCGCGATGCCGGCGCCGCTGGACGGCACGACGGGTGACACGGTGACATTGCCGTATCTGTCGTAGACGCGTTTGGGCGGCGTGTAGATCACCGTGGTCTTGGCGCCGCGGCCGGCATTGATGTCGCCTTCCGCCGACCAGACGATGATATTGCCGCCGAACGTGGTCATGATGCGCGACAGGCCAAGCAGCACGCTGCCCTTGGAGTAGACCTGGATGTTGCCCGACCCTTGCGTGATCAGTCCGGCATCGGCGCCCGGCGACAGCCCCTCGGTCCCGAGCGTGACTGTGCCATTCGGCACCAGGAACTGGATGTCGCCGCCGAAATCGGTGTGCACATAGCCGCTTTGAACGGTTGTCTTACTCGGCGTGCCGGTCCCGACCGTCGCCGAGAACATGGTGATATCTCCACCATAGGCGGCATCGTTCGGCAACAACGTTGCAATCGCCTGGCGCCCGCGCAAATAAGAGCCGGCACGTGGACCGCCGTCCTCGTTGTATTCGCGCCCGCCTGCCGTCAGTTCGGCGTAATAGATCTGCCGCAAGAAGATGCGCTGCTGCGCTGCCGACAAGGTGAAGAAGTAACCGAGCGCATCGGCCTTGGATCCGCTATAGCTGAAGCGCTCCTTCAGCCAGTCATAAAGTTCATCCCCATAAGTTTTCGCGACCTTGCCCGGCTGGTCGGCAAGTTTCCCCTCGCCCGCGAGATTCTTCGGATCGAGATAGAGCTTCGCAAAACCGGTCCAGTCGACTTGTCCAACACCGATTTCGCCGGCACCGACGCCGGCCTGCATGACGACGCCAGCGCCGGGCCGGTTGTCGCCCGCAAGCAACGGTCCGAGGCTCTCAACCGTCGCAATTGAGCCTTGATAGATGTCCTTGGCGGCTGTGATTTCGAGCGTGCCGGGGCCGGCAATCGCCAAGCCTCCGCGCCACCCGTTGGTGAGCGAGGGGGCGCCCGCGTATATGATGTTGCCGCCGGCCGCGATGGTGGACACGTCGTTCTGATCGCTGTGCAGGATCAGACCCATCGTGTTGACGATATCGCCGCCTGCAAGCATCCGCAGCGGCCTTGCCGCCTGATAATAGGTATTTGCAACAGTCCAGATCTGGTCGACGATCCGGCCATATCTGATGCCCGTGATGTCGCCATTCACCGCATAGATGTGTGACGATTTGCGTTGAGACGGATCGCCTTGGTCCAGTGGGGCTTTATCCTTCACCGTGCTTGAATCGAAGGCGAAGGGGTGACCACCCTGAATATAGGAATAGACGACACCTCCTCCACCTTCTTTGTCAGCCACATTCGCGTAATCGCCGAAATAATTGGAGGCCGTGATATTACGCCCATTGTTCAGGATCACCCAGGCCGGCTTGAACGGCGTCGCCAACGCCGTTGTCGGAGTCATCAAGGGACCCATCTCCTTACCGTCGCCGAAGATCGATCCTTGCGCCAGCACCTCGAGTTCGCCACTCGGTGACGGCAGCATCAGCCCTCCGCCCGGGTTATAGATATTGCCGTTCGCGGCGATCGCCCGCATGATCGGGGGCAGGTATCGGGAATAGGTTGCGCCGCTGCCCGGCTGGAGCGAGCCCCCCGCGGCAAACATGTTCACAGCGGTTTGCCCCGTCCAGAGCGTGAACCAGCTCGCGCCCGCACCGCTCGTTTGACCGTTATTCGCGTTCGTCCAGGCTGTCACGCCCACACGGCCCGGATCGAGGATCGTTCCCACCGCCAGATCGCCGCGCGCGCGCAGATTGATCACGCTGTCGCCCGGCGCGAAATCTCCGCCATCGAGCGTGGTCATCGAATAAGGCGTCAGCGGATTGATCGGCCGCGGGTCCGTCCCGCTATCGTTACGAATATTTGTCGCGGTGAGACTGCCGAAATCTCCGGTCGCGACATCCATGGTCCCGCGCAGATTCACGAATTGATTGCCGCCGGTGCCGATATCGCCCGCTTTCACCGACAGCGTGCCGCCGCCCGTCTGCACCAGGCTGCCATCGCCCATCACACGCCCGCTGCCACCGACGGCGATGACCACACCGCGACCTGCATCGCCGCCGAGCGTGCCGCCTGCTTGCAGCGTGACGTTACCGCCGCCGAGCGTACCAACGCCGGAGAACGCAGACAGCTCCAAATTCAGCGCGCTTTCGTCGCGAACCGGATCGTACGTATAGCTGCCGAAATTGATGCCCCATGCGGTGCGCTGGCCGATCTCCGAACCACCCTGGCGCCACAGCCAGCTTCCAATCTCATCCGAGCGCGTCGTCAGCGTGCCCTTGACGTCACCTTGCGCGGCGAGCAGGAAATCGCCGCCATGCTCGGTGTAGTACATGCGCTGCGAGCCGAGCGTCGCTTCATACGCGGCGTTTGCCGAGCCTAGCACTGTGTTATCGGCCAGTTTGCCTCGGCTCACATTGTAAGCATCGTTCGCCGCGGTGCCGGTCTCCCTAACTGCGGTGCCGGCGGTGTACTCGCCGAACGGTGACGCTTGCTCGTAGTTGCCGCCGGCCAGAATTTCGAGATCGCCGGTGCCGGTGCGCACGACGCTGACGCCCGGCGTCGGCGTATTGCCGGCGGCAAGCGTGACCTGGAAAGGATCATTCAACACGACATTGCCCGAACCAGCGAGGGTGTTGGCGGTCTGCAGCGTGCGCGTGTCTGCGCTCGCAAGATCGGCGCCGCCCACAAGCCGCATCGACCATGATTGGGTGCCTGCCGCCAGCAGCGGCGAGATTGCCCAAATCCTGCGATCCCCCGGCCCGGTCAGATTCACGTTCGTCATGCCGGCCGGCAAAACCGTGCCGATCGGAATCGTAACATCCCGCGAGAACGTATACCCACCAAACACATTAAGCGCCGTCATCGGCGGCAGAGTCGTCGCCTTGATGTAGAGAGCTATCGAGTTGTTTACGACCGGCTGGTTGAAAGCAACGCCCGCTGAAAGTCTGGTGCCGGCAGGCCAGACTTCTCCCTTTACGAGCGAAGCTGTGGCCGTCCCCGCTTCGTGCAGAACCGTACCATCTGGGGCGATGATCCTGCCGCCAGTCAGGCTCCTTGGCGCGGCCGCCACCGTAAACGGCCGTGAGAGGACGACATCGACGGGAATAGGTGCCGAGAGCGTCGGGTTCGTCGTGATCTTCGTATCCTCGGCGATCGGCAGTGATATGTTGATCATGCCGGTGCGCGGGATGCTCGAGCCCTCGGCGAGCAGCGCACCGTCCGCTGTGACCGTATAGTCGGAGGTGAGGAAACCTTGCGCCAGCACGGTCAGCGCGTCGGGCGATGCTGGCGGCGGTGCGAAACCGTCAGTGATGCTGCCGTTGATCTTGAGATCGCTGGCGGCGCGGACGACGAGCACGCCCGCTTCGCCGGAACCTCGCACCGCCGGATCGGCTTTTGGCCCATAGCGATAGTTGGAGAAATCGAGATCGCCGTTCGTTGACAGATCGCCGTCCGACGTGATGGCAACGCCCGGCCGCAGATGGAAAGCGGAGCCATAAGCCGCAAGCCCGGCAAGGCGATTATGCAAGTCGCCATTCTGGAGTGCCGCGTTGATGAATGCCTCACTGTCGGCATGCAAACCATCGAGGTACGCCTGATCGATGGCGCTGCCGCCCGGAAGTTCATAGGTGCGGAAGCCGTTCATCGCGATGCTGCTGCTACCGCGGATATCGAGCGGACTGCGCGCGTCGATCGCGATATCGTTTGCGCCGGTACCGTCGCCGTCCGCCCCGCCGCGGCGCTGCGCATTGAGCTCCAGCTTGCCGCGCGCCACGTTGTCCGGCGAGGACATATCGATGGTCGCGCCCGGCGCCAGCGTCATTGTGCCTTGCTTGCTCGTGAGCTCGACATGCGCGGTGTTGTTGGCCTCGATCGGCGCGCCGTAGCTGTCCGTCTGCAGCACCGAGTGATGCACATCGAGCACGGCGTTCCGCGTCAAGGTCAGATCGTTACGCGCCGACAGGCGGATGGTGCCAGGCTTCGCCCCGCTCGCATCGATCCTGCCGTCGACGGTGAGGCTGCCTTGATCGACCGACACCGTCACATAGCGCGCCTTGACGCCATTGCCGATGACAAGGCTGCCCTGGCGGAGATCAAAGCTGCGAGCGCTGAAGAAGCCGGCGTCATTGAGCTTCGCATTCAATGCCGCGAAATCGCCAAAATCCTGCGCCGCCACGATGAACTGGCCGCTGTCACAATCACCCGTCGACGAACCCTTGATCGTACCCCCGAACGAGACATGCCCATGTGCAGCGTCGATGGCCTTGGCCGTGATCGAGCCCGCGGCGTTGTTCACCGCCGAGATATCGATCACCGAGCCGGCGCCCTGGGTGATATCGCCGCTCGTGCTATTCAGAACGAGATCGCCGCCCCAGCTATATTTCGTGACATCGAAGAAGGAGATAGCACGGCCTGACAGGTCGATCACCGCGTTGCCGCCGAGCACGACGTCATGCGCGGCGTTGAACGTCAGTTTGCCGGAGGGCAAGGCGAATGCGGTATCGACAAAGACGCTGTCGCCGCCAAAGGAGACCGTCCCGCCGAGATCCGTCACGCCGCGCGTATCCGCGGGAGCGGCCCCAGTCGGCGCGACCAGACGCAAAGCGCCACCCGCGGTGACATCGAGCTTTGCCCCATTGCTCGCCGTGATCAGCGGGGCCGCGATGGTGAGATTCCCGCCCTGCAAGGCGCCCTGGCTGTCCTGGCTTAAGCCCACCTTGAACGTGCCATCGCTGTTCGCCGTGACACGCCTCAACGCCGTCAGCGTGACATCCGAGAAGCCGAGCGCAAGACGGTTCAGCGTTGCGCCATCGGTCGGCTTGCTTTGCGAGGCGTCATAGCCGAACAGGACCTCGTTGGCCGTGATGGCGAGACGACCCAATCCCGTGCCGGGACCGTCGGGCATGACGCTGGCCGGCGCCAGGCTGCCATAAGGGCTCGCGGTGGTGCCGCTGCCGGTGCGGATGCCGTTCCAGATCAGGGTATCGGTCTTGATGCTCGCGGTGTCGCTTGCGGAGCCAAGACCATAAATGGCCGGTGTGTTGAGAACGAGCTTGAGCGGATCCCCGGCCCCCTCCTGGCGCGTGGTGTCGAGCGCGGCGGTGCCGATCAGATTGAACGCGCGATTTGCCGTGAGGATGAGTTGTTCGAGTGCGGGTACGCCGGCTGTCGTTGACGGCCGCAGGAGCTTGTCGAGCACGCTCTGGGTGAGATTCCAACCCGAGGGAAGCTGGCCAGCGGCCTGCGCCGCGGCGAGCGCGGCCTCCGTGCCGACATTGACCTGCTCCTGTGTGACGTTGAGATAACGTGCGCCGAAATTGACGTCACCCATGGTGAGCCCGCCCGGCCCGGCCAGCACGACACTGCCGTCGGTGAGCAGCGATGCACCGCTCGCGATGTCGATCTTGCCGGGGCCGACAGCATTCAGGAATTGGAACCATCCATTGGCGACCGCGAGCACGGCCGGACTGGCATTGGGATCAGCGCCCAAATAAGGGCTTATGTTGGCATAGACATAGCCGAGCGTGGAATCGACGTTGTTGCTGCTCAATCCACGCGTATCGATGGTCGCGCCGCCCGCCATGTTGACGGCCTTGCCGACCAGGAACACCTGGCCCGCGCGGATGGTGGCGCCATCGAGCAGGTTCACGGCCGCAGTCGAGCTTGCGTCGAAATAAATGTTGGCGCCGACGCCGGGTTTGTCCTCCACGAAGAACATGCTCGTGCCGCCCAGCAAGAGCGTCGATGCCTTGAAGGCATTGACGTCGTCGCTCGATATGGATGTATGCCCGGCGATAGGCGTGGCCCCTGGCGCCGTGATGTCGAGCACGGCAGGGCCCGACGAGACGCTCGCCGGCTTGATGATCAGCGTGCCGTCAATACCGCCCTTGGCACCATCGAACAGCGCGGTGCCGGCGAAGGACAGCGACTTCATATTATCCAGCCGCGGCAGGAGACTGATCTCAAGCACCTTGCCGTCCTCTGGCAGACGATGCCGAAGACCGCCGAACTGGGCCGCCTGCGCGCGCTCGAAATCGGCATAGCTCGTCTCGTTATACTGCGAATAACGGCGCGTGTTCTGGCCGGAGCTGAGGATTACCCTGGTCGGAAGCGCGTCCTGAATTCCGGTCTTGGCGACGCCGAGATAGCCCGATGTGATGACGGAGCCATTGCCGATGGTCACGGGCGCAATCGTGGTGGCTCCCGTCGAGCCAAGCTCGACGCGATAGCCGCCGGGCAGCAGCGCATAGCTGGAGGGCAGCAGCGTATAGGTGCCCGCCGGCAGTCCCGGCACGCCAGAGGGAAGCGTGATCTGCTGGCCAATCGCCGGATCGCCAGCGCCGTTGGTTGCGATCGCTGGCGCATAATCAGCGGCGTAACCGGGCAGGATCGCATAGACCTTGTTGCCGGAGGCGCTGTAGCTGTTGACCGGATTGGCATTGACGAGCGCTGTCTTCAGCACATCGACCGAACCGCCGCGGCCGGAAATGAAACCCGCGCCGGTGAGCGCGCCGCCGCCGGTGAGATCGAGCACGGCCCCGACCTCGCCCACGACCGATGCGGCGTTGATCGAAACGCCGCTCGAGATCTTAATGCCGTGCTGGTCATCATACGACGCGCTTGCCAGGTTGCGCAGCGTGCCGTCCGCGCCTTGATAGGTGAGCCCGTCCGAGGTGCCCCCAAAGGGCATGATCAGGCCGGCCGCGCTCGCGGACGTAATGCTGCCGCTGCGGAACGTGATACGCGCGTTAGGCGGCACGGCATTGGCCGCGGACTGATCATAAGTGTTTAACCAGATATGACCCAACGGCGCGCGAAGAACGCCGCCCTGGTCGATGTCGACGGCGAAGAAGGCGAGACCGCCGAAGACCGAAGCCGGGACCGCTGGTGTCTGATCGTCATTGCGGCGGATGGTGAGACGGGTATCTGGGGCATAGCCGCCATCGTCCAATCCGGCCCGCTGCCCAGCCCTGATGATGGCGACCGCGCCGCTCAGAGGATAAATCTGATCCGCGATCAGCGTGAGATTGTAGGCATTGAGGCCGCCAACCTGTTCGTTTTGGTCAGCACGGATTGTGGCATCACCAACGCGAAGATCACCGCGGCTTTGCAACGTCACCTGGTCAAAGCCATAGGCGACGGCATCTCGGATCAGCCCTGAGCCATAGCCTTGCTGGGCCGTCGCGCCGAAATGAATATCCCCGTAAACATCGATGAGATCGGCGGAGATCGTGAAATGGCTGTCCTTCGCGATCGATTGAGGAGCACCAAGAAGGAAGCCCGACCCCACGTTGATGCCGGGATAATACCCCTTGATATCCCCAACCTGTTCCGGCTTTGTCCCGCTGTAGTTAAACCCTTCCAGGCGGACGTAAGGCGCCGCAAGGCGAATGTTGACAGCGGATTGATCAGAGGGCGCCGTTATCACACCGCCTGACAAGCGGATGCTGCGCGAAAGCTGAAGATCGATATTGCCGCCAAAAACAAAGAGATCGCGAGTCGAGAGCGAGAGCGATGCAAATCCACCCGCCTCGATCTGGTCGACACCGATCACGGTGCGGCCGAATTGCAGGGCCGGATCGCCCTCACCCGGCTTAAGATCGGCGCTGAGGCCACTGCGACCCGCATACTGCACGAGGGTGATATCGCGCGACCTCTGGAAGGCTTCCGTCAAGTCGCCGGCGGCATAGGGCGAACTCGCGGTGGGTTGCCCCAGCGTATAACCTCGTTCAGCCATTGTCAGACTCAGCGCGCCGCCGGAGGCGCCGCTGCCGCCGCTTGCTGCACGCAAGGTGCCGTCGAGCGTGATGCCGAAGGCGGAATAGAGCGAGATCGTCCCGCCATCGCTCGCGGCCGGCGTCGAGACATAGCCGTTGCCGGTGGAGACATCGACCAGCGCAGAGGTGCCTGATGCATCGATCATGGCGCCGGGACGAAGGATCACAAACGCATCGCTGACAATGGGCGCGCCCCCGTTGTCGACCGCGCCCGTGCCGCCGATGCGGATCGTGCCGCCGTCCGGCACAGCCGTGTAAGCAATCCCGCGCTCATCGCGTCCCACCGCGCCGCGTGCGGAGACATCCAGCACCGCGGCGTTGCCGATCCAGATCGACCGCGTCAGGGCGAATTCGCCATAGCCGAAATTATAGCGGCTGTCGCCGGGCGCGTCCTGCAGGCTCGTGATCAGGATATTGCCGGCGGGCGCCAAGATCGCGCCGTCGATGACGGTCTGGCGATTGGCGAAGATCGACACGGAACGCCCCGCATCGACGTTAATGGACGCGCCTTTCGCCAGCGTGAAATCATGCAGGCTCCAGAGCGTCACATCGGCGCCGACGCGCTGCGTGACGCTATGCGCGACGGGGTTGATGATGAAGCTCGGCGGCGTCCACAGCTCCGCGGCATCCGCGATAGGGCTTCCCGTCGCCGCGTCATAGCTCTTGTCCGTGAAGCGATAGACGGGCACCTCGACGTCAAGGCGCGTCCCCTCGCCGATCTCCATGCCGGTGTTGCTGGAGATCTTGTACGCGGAGAAGCCGGACCGGAAGATCTCGGGATCGAGCACCAGCGCATCGGCCACGCTTTTGCCGATCGCGATCGCTTGGCCCGCATCCAATGTCAGTGTGCCGCCGCCGCCAAAACCATAGGCGCGGATAGCGCCATCAAGGATGAGCGGATTGGTGAAGAACTGCGTCGAGGCTAGATGCGCATAATCATTGGCGACGAGGCTGACATTGCCGCCCTTGCCGCCTTTGGTTTTGCCATCCACCAGGATGGCGCCGCCTGACGACACGTCAATGAGCGAACCCTTCGAAAGCGTGATGCCGCCTGTGGTCGAGACGGTGAAATTTCCGCCATCAAGATGCGCGAGACGTGATGAATCGGTTTGCGTGTCGCGGAATTCGTTGGTCCACAACCCGCTGAGATCAACGGCAACCCTCTCGCCGATCGTGACCTGCGAATTGCCGTTCGCATCGTTGAGCGCCCACCATTGCTCGTTCTGCCCCTTGCCGAGCACGGCATGCATGAGATTGGTCAGCGTGAGGCTGCCGCCGCGAGCCGTGACGTCCGCGGCGATATCGACATGCGGCGCCGCGAAGGTCACCTCCGCGCCGGGCGCAAGCTCAAGCGGCGCCTCGACAACGATTTCCTTGCTGCTCGCAAAGTTGAGACCGCCCAGCTTGGCGGCATTGATCGCATCCGCATCAAACAACGCGGTGCCGATGCGGCTGTCAGGCAACGCCGATGTGTCGTTCAGCGCCTCGGTGATGCCAGGCACACGGCCAAAGACGACCCGCGCAGCGGATGCATCGGTGAGGCCGATGCCCGAGTAGCTGCCGAGCGCGAGCCTGCCTTGGAGCGGCGCGACGTCCTGCGGCAGCTTGTAGCCATCGGTGGTGCCGGAAGGCCGGTTCCCGGTCTGGCGCTCACCCTTGACGATGTCGGCGAGGATGGTGGCTTCGAAGATCGACGTCGGCGTCGACAGAATGAGGGAGCCGGCGTCGCGGCCGACGGTGTAGCCATCCTCCCAGCGGGTCGAGACGCTGCCCTTGCCGAACGGGGACGCCCAGATCTCGGTCAGCTTATCGTAAACCTTGCCCTCGATATAATGCTTGCGCACATAGCCGCCGCCGAGCGCCGTGAACTGCATATCCGCGCGCGCATTGTTGATATTGTAGGTTCGGCCGTCGGCTCCCAGGAAGTTGGTGGTCCTGATATAGCCACCCTCATAGCTGACCGAGCCGCCGGAGACGTCGAACACCGCCCCCTTCTGCGCGACCACCTCCGGCGCCGCCAGGGTGATAGCGCCGCCGAGCGCGGTCCATTCCCCGATGCGGTGGGCGGTATTGGCGAGATAGCCCGAGACCTCGAGCAGGCCGCCCGGCGTATAATAGCGATCGGTCGCATAGCCGCCGGTGCCGGCCGGCACCAGCACCAGGTTGCGCGCGTCGATCCAGACATCCGCGTTCTTCAGATAGTCCTGATCGCGATTGACCGGTGAATCGCGCAGCTCATTGCCTTGCACGTTGACCATGATGTTGTTGGCCGACATCGGCAGCAGCACGCCGCGCACGCCCGAGACATCGATCACCGCGCCATCCTCGGCGAAAACGCGGCGACCGGCGGAGACTGCGACCTGCCCGCCTTGCGCCTGCGTGATGGAGCCATCCTTGAAGATCACGTTGCCGCCACTGACGATCTCGACGCGGCCCTGGTCGAGCCGATCGGCGAGCAGCGAGAGATTGTTGAACTGGGCGTTGGCGGCCGGGACGTGGGTGAAGGCGTTGGAATCGGCAATCAACTGGTTGCGCTGGCTGTCGAGCGCGGTCTCGGTGCTGCCGAGCTCGGGAAGGATGGCGGTCAGACTGCCGCTGCCGAGCGTGACGCTGCCGGCGGCATCGGAGGCAGCGTTCAAGAGGTGGATGGTGCCGCGGGTGTTGACCGAGGTGGTGGCAACCAGCACGCCGTCCTGGCCGATGCTGTGGCCCGCGAGCGTGATATCGCCTTGCTGGGCGAAGATCAGGCCGGAATTGCCAACGGCCGCGAACGCATCACGGACGATCGGCGAAATCTCGTTACCGCGAGTGGTCGAGGCCTGGTTGGAGTCGGTGCTGTAGCCCGGCCGCAGCAGGAAGTCGTTGCCGGCCGCTAGCTGCACCTGGCCGCGCGGCGCGCTGATCGAGCCGGCATTGCTGACCTCGGTGCCCATCAATAAGACGAAGCCGCCGCCCTGCTTCGCCGACGACGGCGCCCTGGTCACGATCAGCGCGCCGGCCTCAACCGTCACGGTGCCGCCGGCATCGGTGAAGCTCGGCACGTACTGGCCGCCCTGCTGCCGTGCGTAGATGCCACTGGTGAGGAACTGGTCGTTGGTGATGTTGGCGGTCGAAGCGATCAAGCTGCCGACATTCACCTGACTCGCGCCGCCGAAGATGATGCCGTTCTGGTTGATCACATAGACCGAGCCGTCGGCCTTGATGTTGCCGAGGATCTGGCTCGGCGCCGTGCTGCCGACCACGCGGTTGAGCGCCACCCAATTCGCATTGCCCTGCTGGTCGAAAGTGAGCGTGGTGCGCGCGCCGACGTTGAACGAATTCCAATTGAGGATCGCCTGCGCCCTGGTCTGCTGGATGCCGACCTGGGTCTGGCCGCTGGCATCGACGGCCTGCGTCGGCGCATTCGCGCCCTGCCATCCGGGCGCGGCTTGCAGGCCGCCCGGCGCCAGCCCGTTCGGTACCGCGACCTGCGGGAGCGTCGCGGAGCGCTGCGAGGCCTGCGCTGCGAGGCGCGCCGCATCCTGCACCGCCTGCATCGCCTGGATGGCGCGCGTGGCCCGCGCCAGCGCATCCTGGCTTTGCTTGGCGACTGCCGCGGCCTCCTGCGCTGCCGACTGCGATGCTGCCATCGCCGCCGCCGATGGTGTCGGCGCCTGTCCGCCCAGTGGGCGCGCCATCACCGCCGCATTCGCCAGGAACAGCGCCATCACACTGACGCCGGTCAGCAGCGCCGCGTGACGGGCATGGCGGCGCGTGGGACCGGTGGCGGTCGAGGACGGACGGGCGGACATCGGGCGGCTCCTTCAGACAACGGTACGCCCCTGACGCTGCAGCCGGATGTCGCCGCCGCCTCGGGGGTCAAGAGAGGTCTCACCGCTAAGACCGAATCCCGAGTGGCCGTTGACTACGCTTTCGGAAGATTTTTTGAGAAATTTTTTACCCGCCCTCGCCCGAATCAGCTCAGCAGCACGATTCCACCCGGCAATCGCTGCAGTTTTGCGCCGAACGCACGCCCCAATCCCAACAGCGCCTCATTCATCTGATCGATGCGAAAGCGACCGCTGAGCTGTTTCTGGCCCAAGGCCGCGTTCATCAAAATGATGCGGCCGGGCCGATATCGATTGATTTCTTCCACGGCTTCGATGAGTGGCGTACCGCGGAATTCGACGATGCCGCGCTGCCACTCCGAGGCTAGCTGCGGATCGACTGCAGCAATCTGGCTCAGTCCCGCAAGATCATAGCGCACGCGCTGGCCAGATCGCAGGGCCACCACGTCGGTTCCACGTTCAATCCGCACCGCGCCCTCGAAACAGGTCACGCTGACCGGGGACCGCTCGCCGCTTGCGGTGTAGCGAACATCGAACCGGCCGGATTCGGTGGTCGTCCTGCCGTCTGCCGCCAGGACCACGAGCGATCGCGCCAGGCGCGTCGATATTGCAAACGACGCCTCGCCGGAGAGCAACTCGATGCGATCTTCGATTCCTTCCGCGGGACGGATGGCCAGGCTCGTCTGCGTGTTCAGGCCGATCGCCACGTCGCCAGCGAATGTGACATGGCGTTGCTCGCCGGTGCCGGTGCGGTAATCCGAATTCAGTTCGGACAATGACGGCCAAAGTCCGAACGGCGGGTCGAGCACGCCGTAGACCGATACCGCGGCAAGTGCCGCGACGCCGCCGCTCAACACCGCGCGACGGCTCATCCTGCGGCGCCGTCCCAGCGCATCGAGCTTGGCTACAAAGCTTTCATCCGGATCCGACAGAGCATGGCCGGCGGCACCGGCCGTACGCCATAGGCGCTTCGCCTCCAAAAAGGCGGCTTCATGGAGAGGACTGCGGGCGCGCCAGAGTTCCAGCGCCGCCAGGTCTTTCGGCGTCATGTCTCCGGATGTGAGCTTCTGCAGCCAGTCGACCGCTTCCCGCTCTACCGGATCCAGACCTGGATGTGCCTTGCTCATCTCGATGCTGCACCTTTCGCGGCTTCTTCCGTGAGAACGCCGGCGACGATTGCAGGAATTCTTGCCTCTAAGACGATTCTCGGCGACCGGAAGTGCACGCTCAACCCTTCAATTCCTTATAGCGCGCCAGACAATGTTCGAGTGCCAAGCGGAGTTCTTTCGCAACGAGCTGCCGGGAGATTCCGAGCCGGTCGGCGATTTCCTGGCGGGGAACATTGCCCACCCGCGCCGCCAGAAAGATCACCCGTCGCCGCTCGGGGAGTTCGTCGACGATCGCCTCGAATGCCTCCAGGTCAGACCGCGCCAACATGGTTTGCTCAGCCGTCGGCGCATCGTCGGGCAGCTCAAGCAGGCTTTCGATCTCGATGGCCGATATGCGTTGACGCCGCTCCATCCGGCGGCGATCCTCTGCCACGTTCAACGCGATTCGGAAGAGATAGCTGCGCGGACTTTGAACGGCGCCAATCGATTCCGCGCGCGACAGGCGCAACCACGTGTCCTGCATGGCATCGCCGGCGAGATCGGCCGAGCCGAGGCGTTGAGTCAGACGCGCCTTGAGGTCGTCATAGCGATCGACAAACAGGCGGCGGATGATCGTCAAGGCGTTCTCGGTCATGGCCGGGTCCCGGCCGATCGGAGGTTGGGATCGGGCTTGCCGCAACCCTGCACCACGCCGGGCCCTTGCGGCACGATCAAGATCAAGACCGGCTGCAGGAAGCCCGCCGGCGGCGGCTCGTTGAACCGCACGCTGCGCAAGGTCGCATCAATCCGCTCATCGGCATCCGGCGTGCCGGTGGACCCGATACGTTGGGATCTCTGGACGGCACCGTCTGGCGCGATCCAGAACACGGCGGCGAAGCGATACCTGCCCGGACGCGCGCCGCCCGATCGGCAAAGAGCATCCGCAATGCTCGCCTGAATCTGTCCATAGTAACGCCGATGTTCTGGCGATCGTGTTTGCTGCGCCGCCTGCTGAGTGGCGAGCGGTTCTGGCAACAGCACGAAAGTCGTCTCGGCGACGAACTCGGCAGCCAGACCGGTGCCCGACAGGAGCTTTCGGAGCGCCTCGTCCAGCGCAAACACGCCCAGGACATCGCCGGAGAGGCGGCCGGCCGCAAGGCTCGTGTCGTAGAGGGCGTCGCGTCCGGTCGCATCGACATAGCGGCTGAGTGCGGCGGCGAGCGGTTGCGAGGGGATATTGAATTCGATCGGCGCATTCGCTGGCCTTGTCTGAGCCGCGGCCATATCGATACCCGCAGCCATGCCCGCGACGGCCAACGCGCATGCCCAAGCTGCCAGCCGCCTATTGGCCGACGCAGCGACAACACGCTTGGCGCGATCCGGTCTGAGTTCGGCTTGGGCCGATCGAAGCATCACCACTGTCCCCGCCCACGCAGATCAGGACAGCCGCTCCAGCTTCCCAGTGCTCCGACCTGCCCGCCGACGGTCCAAATTGCGCGTCAGCGCACATCCCAAGCCAACGCGCGACGGACGCTAGTGACGTAATATTACGGTTTGACGACAACCGAAGCCCTCACGTGTCCGGCTTCGCCGCGGCAGAAGCCGGTGTCCATGTCCCCGTCGTGTCCCATCTCGGTATCCGTGTCGACGATCCAGCCCAGGCACATGGGTGCCCGCCTCAGTCGCTCACGCGAGACTCGCAAGTGGCAATTCGGTGGTCGACTTGATCTGCTCCATCGTGAACATCGACGAGACGTCGTGCAAGTCGATCTTTGCGATCAATCGTTGGTAGAGATCATCATAGGCGCGAATGTCAGATACGACAGCTCGGATCAAATAATCGACGTCGCCGCTCAAGCGATAGAAATCCACGACCTCCGGAAAACTCGTGACGATTTTCCGGAATTTCTGCGCCCACTCCGCATTGTGTTGGTTGGTCTTGACGGCGATGAAGACGCTGACACCAAGGTTCAGCTTTTCCGCGTCCAATAGCGCCACCCGGCGTTTGATGTAGCCGGAGCTCTCAAGCTTCTGGATCCGCCGCCAGCAGGGCGTCGAACTCAACCCGACCCGCTCGGCAATGTCCTGCATCGAGAGGCTGCTATTCACCTGCAGCGTTGCCAAGATCTTGCGGTCGAAGTCGTCGAGCATGCAAACCTCCGAATCCAGGAGGGAAAAGAATGTTTTGGTTGTCCTGAACCTTGTTTGAAGAATGTTATTGCCATATGCACGCTGCGGCTAGCATGAACTTTCATCAGACGCTGTACAATCTCGCGGCAGCGTGTAGCGTCCCCGCCGCGAGCCAGGCGCCCTCATGGGAAATCTGCTGATGAAAAGCCCGCCAGGCGAGGCATCGGACAGCTAAAGCGGCCAATCCTTGCCTGTTCCGGCGGCAGTGCGGCTTACAGCCGCTGGCCGCCGCTGGCGTCGATCTGTTGGCCCGTGACCCAGCCGCCATCGTCGGACGCCAGGAACGCGACGACCTTGGCGATATCGGCGGGCTGGCCGACACGTCCAAGCGCAATCGAATTGGCAACCGCGCGGCTGGCGACGGGGTCGCGCGCGTTGGCGTTCATGTCGGTCGCAGTGGCGCCTGGCATCACGGAGTTCACCGTGATTTGTCGCCCGCCAAGATGAACGGCGAGCAGCCGACTGAACGCCTCCAGGCCCGCTTTTGTCGGCGCATAGGCCGCCATGGCGGGGTAAGCGGCGCGCGTTCCCATCGACGAAATGTTGATGATGCGGCCACCGTCGCGGAGATGGGGCAACAGAGCCTTGATAAGAAAGAACGGCGATTTGAGATTGGTCTGCAACAGAAGCTCAAAATCTTCTTCCGTAATCTCCTCGATCGTCGCACGCTTGCCGACACCGGCATTGTTGACGAGGATATCGAACGCTGTGTTGCCGTATCGCTCGGTTAGTTCCGCGGTGAACTTTGCGGCAAGCGCCACGGCACCGCCACGCGCCGATAGATCGGCCTGCAGTGCAAACGCAGCCCCACCGGCAGCGACGATCGCGTCGACAACAGCGCGCGCGGCACCCTCGGCAGAGTGATAATGAACCGCAACGATCGCACCGTCTTCTGCAAGCCTGAGTGCGATCGCCTGCCCGATGCCGCGGCTGGCGCCGGTGACCAATGCAATCTTGCCTGCCAGCGTGCTCACGCCGACCAGCCTTTCGCCGCCTCGAGCTGGCGGGCGCGATCAATCAGCGATTTGCGGTCGATCTTGTTGGTGCCAGCCCAGGGCAGCTCATTGACGAACTCGATGCGGCGCGGATGCTGATAGGCCGGTCCATTCGCGATCGTGAACTTGCGGATATCGTCCGCGGTCGGCTTGGCGTCGGCGCGGGTGACGATGAAGGCGACCGGGACCTGGCTGCGCTCCTCGTCCGGCAGCGGCACCACCGCCGCCTGCTGCACCTGCGGATGACGTTCGAGCAGCTTCTCGACCTCGCCCGGATAGACGTTCTCGCCCGAGCAGACGAACATGTCGTCGGCGCGGCCGACGAAATAGTAGAAGCCGTTCCCGTCGCGACGCATCACGTCGCCGCTGTAATACCAGCCATCGGTGATCGCCTTCGCCGTCTGCTGCGGCAGATTGTGATAATGATCCATCAGCGCAGGATTGCGCATCAACAGCACGCCCTCATTCTCGGTACCATTGATGAGCTTGACGGTCTCGGGATCGATAGGATAGCCGAGCGCGAGCGGCGGCGTTGGAATGCCCTTTGGATGCGGCCCGAACACCGCGGGCCCGGCTTCGGTGGTGCCGTAGCCGATGGAGAGCGTGACGTTCGGCAGGACCTGCTTGATCTTGTCCCACAGGCCCATCGTCATCGGCGCCGAGCCCAGCATCAATCGCCTGACGGAAGTGATGTCGTTCTGAGCCAGCAGCTCGCGCTCCTTGACCACCCGCGCCCACATGGTGGGAACGGCCGTCGCCGCCGTTGCCTTGTACTTGGCGATCGCCTCGATATAGCTCCTGGTCTCGAACGATGGCAGCAGCACCACGGACGCGTTGGTCGCAAAGATTGTCTTGGTCGCGAATAACCCATTCATGTGAAACAGCGGCTGCGCGATGATGTAGCGCTCGCTTTCGTTGAGCGCGCCGCTGGTTCGGGTGGAGAGCGCCCAGAGCTGACCGAGATGCGACAACGGCACGCCTTTCGGCCGGCCGGTCGAACCGGAGGTGTAGAGCATCTGGCCCACTTCGTCCGGCCCGGCCACGACGCTGTCGAAGGAATCGAAGGGCTTTATGCTCGCGGCAAAACCGTTCGGCCCAACGTCGTCGAAGTCGATCGCCGGAATGCCCTCGCGCACCTGAGGGCGGTTCGCACCGTCGACAAAGGCGAGCGCGATCTTGGCGTCGTCCATCACATAGTCGATGGTATCGCGCGCGACCTTGATATTGACGGGCACCGCGATACAGCCCGCGCGCATGATGCCGAAATAAGCCGCGACATATTCGGCGCGATTGAATGACAGGATGGCGATATGCGTACCGCGGGAAAATCCACGGTCTGTCAGATATTTTGCGACCCCGTTGGCGAGCTGATCGACCTGTCGGTGGGTATAGATCCTCGGGCCACCGGGCAAGGCGAGATCGATGATCGCTTCCTTGTCCAGGTTGCCCCTGCGATCGATCAGATCGCCCAGATTGTGCCAACGCATCGGCAGAACTCCGTCTTTCGTATCAGCTAACTGGCCGCACTCACTGCCCGCGGCAACTCGGCGGGCTGCTCAAGCAAGTCGTAATGGCAGGCCACCATTCGGCTGCCGGACACCTTTCGCAGTACCGGCCGCTCCTTGCCGCAGCGCTCGCGCGCCATCGGGCAGCGCTCATGGAAGCTGCAGCCTTGGGGTGGATCGAGCGGGCTTGGCAGTTCGCCCTGCAAGACCTGCTTGGCCCGGCCGCGCGCCAGTCGTGGATCGGCGATCGGCGCCGCCGCCAGCAGGGCAAGCGTGTAAGGATGCGCCGGCTGCCGCCAAATTTCTTCACCGCTGCCGCTTTCGACGATGCGGCCGAGATACATCACGATCAGACGATCGGAGATGTGTTCGACCACCGAGAGGTCGTGGGAAATGAAGAGAAAGGACACGCCGGTCTGCTGCTGCAGGTCCTGCAACAGATTGATCACCTGTGCGCGGACGGAGACGTCCAGCGCCGATACCGGCTCGTCGCAGATGATGACTTTCGGCCGCAGCGCGAGCGCACGCGCAATGCCCACGCGCTGGCGCTGGCCGCCGGAGAACTCGTGCGGATAGCGGCGCTCGGCATCCGCCGGCAGGCCGACTTGCCTGATCAGCTCGGCAACACGATCGCGAATGTCACGGCGCGACCAGCCGGCAACGCTGAGCGGTTGGCCGATGATGGTGCCGACGTCATGGCGCGGATTGAGCGAGCCATAGGGATCCTGAAAGATCATCTGCATGTTCTTGCGTAGGGACTTGAGCTGCCCGCTCGACATGCTCGTGATGTCCCGCCCGTCAAGCACGATGCGGCCGTCGGAGCTCGGGACCAGCCGCATGATCGCCTTGCCGAGGGTCGACTTGCCGCAACCGGATTCGCCGACCAAGCCGACGGTTTCTCCGGCTTCGAGCTCAAAGCTGACGTCGTCGACCGCGCGCACAGTGCCCTGCGCGGTCTGGTACTGAACGCAAAGGCTACGTACGGACAACAGCGGCATGTCGCGACAGCTCCTCTTCGGCGGCGAAACACGCCGCAGTGCGTCCCGGCAATAGCGACATCAGGTCCGGTCTCTGCGCGCGGCAACGATCGAATGCGTCGGGACAGCGATTCTGGAAGGCGCAGCCGGCCGGCAGGTCCGACAGCGGCGGCACGCTGCCGCCAATCTCTGCCAGGCGGGTGCCGCGCCGACGCGTCGCCGAAGGCGTGGCACCGAGCAAGCCGCGGGTGTAGCGATGCAGCGGCCGCTCGAATAGCGCCTCTACCGGCGCCTCCTCGACCTTGCGGCCGGCATACATCACCACAACGCGGTCGGCGGTCTCGGCCACGACGCCGAGGTCGTGCGTGATGATGATCAGCCCCATGCCCGAACTCGCTTGCAATTCCTTGAGCAAGGCAAGGATCTGCGCCTGGATCGTCACGTCGAGCGCCGTGGTCGGCTCATCGGCGATCAAAAGCTTCGGCCCGCAGGCGATCGCCATCGCGATCATGACGCGCTGGCTCATGCCGCCGGACATCTGATGCGGAAAATCGTTCAGCCGTCGCTCGGCATCGGGGATGCGCACCTGGCGCAGCAATTCGACGGCGCGGGCATGCGCCTCGGCACGCGAGACGTCATTGTGCTGCTGAATCGCCTCGATCAATTGGTCGCCGATGGTGGTGACCGGATTGAGCGAGGTCATCGGATCCTGAAAGATCATCGAGATGTCCTTGCCTCGAACCCGCCGCATCTCGCGATCGGACAAGGACGTCAGCTCGCGGCCCATGAAACGCACGCTGCCGCCGACGACCTTCGCCGGCGGATATGGCAACAGCCGCATGACCGCGAGCGCGGTCAGCGATTTGCCGCAGCCAGACTCGCCGACAATCGCTACCGTCTCGCCCGCCGCCACCGTCAACGACAGCCCATCCACCGCCGGCAGCACGCCGCGGCGCGTGAACAGCGACACCTTCAGCCGGTCGATCTCGAGAACCGGGCCGTTGCCAGCCGCCATGTCAGCGATCCCTGAGTTTCGGATTAAGCGCATCGTTGAGACCATCGCCGACCAGGTTGAGCGCCAGCACCGTGAGCATGATCGCTAGTCCCGGCACGGCGCAGATGTACCAGGAGGTGCGGATCAGGGTCCGGCCATCGCCGATCAGCCGCCCCCAGCTCGAGACGTTGGGATCGCCAAGCCCCAGGAACGACACCGCGGATTCGAACAGCACGGCGCCGGCTATCACGAGCGAAGACAGCACGATCACCGGCGGCAGCGCATTTGGCAGGATCTCGCCAAGCATGATGCGCAAGTTTCCCATGCCCATGGCGCGGCAGGCCTGGACGAACTCACGATCGCGCAGCGCCATGAATTCCGCCCGCGTCAGTCGCGCAATCGGAGTCCATGTAACGATACCGACAGCGATCGTGACATATTCAATCTTCTGGCCGAGGATCGAAACGATGGTCAGTACGAAAATCAAATTCGGAATGGTCTGGAACAGCTCGGTGAAACGCATCAGCATTTCGTCGACCCAGCCGCCGAAGTAAGCGGCGGTGGCGCCGATCGTGATCCCGATCAGCGTTGCGGTGAGGCTGGCGCATAGTCCGATCAACAGTGTCGTGCGTGCGCCGTAAGCGATCATCGCCGCGATGTCCCGGCCAAGCGAGTCGGTGCCTAACGGGTAGCGCGAATTGACGAAGGGCCAGATCTCGGGACGGCCGACGATGCGCAAGGGGTTGCGCGGGAACAGCCAAGGCGCCGCCAGCGCGACGCCGATCACGACAATGACGAGCAGAAGGCCGATCAGCGCGGCGCGGTTGCGCGCGAAGCGACGGCCAAAATCGATCCCGAGCCTGAGCATCCGCCTACCTCGCCCGGATGCGCGGGTCGAGCCGCAGATAGAGCAAATCAACGGTTGCGTTGGCGACCGCCACGAGCAGCGAGCCAAGCACGAGCACGCCAAGCACCATCGGAAAATTCCGGCTCATCACGCTGTCGAACAGCAGGCTGCCGATGCCGGGCCAACTGAACACGGCCTCGATCACGACGGAGCCACCCAGGATGGTGCCAAGCTGCAGGCCGAGCAGCGTCACGATCGGAAGCAACGCGTTGCGCATGACATGCGCGAGCACAACGCGCGCCGGCGAGAGTCCCTTCGCGCGCGCAGTGCGGACGAAATCGAGCCGGAACACTTCCAGCATCGAGGCCCGCATCACCCGCGCATAGGTCGCGGCATAGAACAGTCCGAGCGCCGTCGCCGGAAGCACCAGATGGTGCATGACATCGAGCGCATCGGCGAACGCGCCGTTGCCGGCTCCGATCGTCCGCATGCCACCGACCGGAAACCAGCCGAGTTTGACCGCGAACAGCACCGTCATCATGATGCCGAGCCAGAAGCTGGGCGCGGCGAAGAAGAACACTGCAGCAAGCGAGATCAAATTGTCCCAGATCGTGTTGACTCTGACGGACGCCAGCACGCCCGCCGTGACCCCCACCAGCAGTGCCACCGAAGTCGCCGCCAGCATCAGGATCACGGTGGCCGGCAACTGGTCCATGATCACGTTGAGTACAGGTGCGTTCTGCCGGTAGGAGAAGCCCAGATCGAGCCGCATCACCGACCAGATATACTTGGCAAGCTGCACCCAGGTCGGCTGGTCGACGCCGTAGGTGTGACGTAGCTGATCCAGCATCGCCGGATCGGAGATCTGCTGCTCGGCGGTCATGACGTCGAACAGGCTGCCCGGCGCGAGGTGGATCAGCACGAAGTTGAGCACGATCACCGCCAGAACCAGCGGGATTACCTGAGCCAATCGGCGAAGCACGATGCGGTTCAAGTCGGTGCTCCCTTATCTAGCGATCGAGCCAGAGTTCAGCCCAGCTTTCCCCCATGAAGTCGGCGGTAGCGGAGTGATTGCGGACGTCGGATCGGACAATCGTCACCGGCTCCAGATCGACCATGGGAAGCAGCGGAGCCTCTATCGTGGCCAGGCGATCGAAATCCTTGGCCAGCACGATCCGCTTCGGCTCATCGGTCTCGACCGTCATCTTGGCAACGATCTCGTCGAGCTTCGGATTGGAATAGCCGGTCGCGTTACGGAACGCGGCGCCCTTCACGATGCCGTCTGTGGTGTAATATTGCGTCGTGCTCGGGATCAGCTCGATGCCGCCGGAATTATTGGAGATCGCGACGTCATAGTCGTAATCGCTGTAGATCCGCTTGAGCGAGGTGGCACGATCCGGCACCGCGAGATCCACGGCGATATCGAGGTCCTCGAACGCCTGCTTCACATATTGGCCGATCTTGATGTTCTCCTCGAACCAGCCGGCCGAAACCAGGCTGAGCTTGAAGCGCGAGCCGCCCTTCACCGGAAATCCCGCGGCATCCAGCATCTTCCCTGCTTTCTTGACGTCGAACGGATAGTCCTGGACGTCCTTGGTGAAGAAGATCGTATTGGAACTGTGAACGGCGCCGAGCGAGGGACGCGCACGGCCGAAGAACACGGTGTCCGCAATAAACTGCCGATCGATGGCCTGCATCAGCGCTTGACGCACCTCGCGCTTCTTGAAGATGTCGCGGCGCTGGTTGAACTCGATGGTGGTGACCCAAGCCGAGTTCGCATATCCCTTGGTCTCGGCGATAATCTTGCCACCGGAGGCCAGCCGCGCGATATCCGGCATCGGGATCGGATTGAAGGTGCCGATGTCGAGCTGCCCCGCTTCGAAGGCAGCCGCCCGTGACGCCGGATCGCGCCACCAGCGGATGACCAGGCGGTCGAGATACGGCAGCCCCGGATTCCAGTATTTTTCGTTGCGCAGATACTCGACATGGCTGCCACGTACCCATTCCTTGACTTTGAACGGGCCGGTACCAATAGGCGCGTTATTGATCGGATTGGTGATGATGTTGCTGCCGGCATAGATGTGCTTTGGAATTACCAAGCCGGATTTGCCGGCCAGCACAGATTTGAGGAAGAATTCAGGGACCGGGGCCTTGAACTTCAGCACCACGGTGAGCGGGTCGGTAGCCTCCGCGCTTTCGAGCGCATCGAGAGAGACGCCGGCCGAGATCGGCTTCCAGTACTGCATCGCGTTGAAAACGACATCCTCGGCGGTGAACGGATTGCCGTCATGCCAGGTGACGCCCTCGCGCAGCTTGATCGTGTAGCTCTTGAAGTCGGCCGATGGCTTGATGTCGACGGCCAGCACCGGCTCGAACTTCAGATCGACCGTCAGGCGGATCAGACGCTCCAGTACCTTGGTCGAGGTGAAGTACGGACTTGAGCCGCCGCCCGGCGGCACGAACAGGGATTGCGGCTCGAAGCCGCCCCAGGTGCCGATCAGCGTACCACCACGCTTTGGCGTTTCCAGCCCAGCCAGCGCAGGTCCAGCCATGCTCGATGCGAGCGCGGCACCCGCCGTGGTGATCAGAAAGTCACGTCTCGAAAACCTGCTCATCGTCTGGCCCCTCTATGATTGCGTCAAACCGGCCGCGTTATTGCTGTTACTTTGTATCCAGCGTCGAATAGGTGCCCCTTCCGATCGCAAGCAACGAACCCTTCTCGTCGAACACATCGACATCAGCGACACCGACGCTCTTGCCGGCGCGCCGCACGCGAGACACCGCAACCAGCGCCGTATCGACCGCAGGCTTGAGGTAGTCGACGCGGAAATTGACGGTCGGCAGGCCGCGTCCGACCATCATGCCGACGGCAAAATCGCCGACCGTGTCGATGACGGAAGCGATGACGCCGCCATGCCATTGCTTCGAGCCGGGACGACGCTCGAATTCCGGACGCATCACCGAGCGCATGGTGACTTCTTGCTTGACCGGATCGGCGTCAATGACAGTCAGACCGAGGAACAGATTGAACGGCGAGACATCCAGCATCTTCTGGATATCGGCCGCGGTTAGCGTGGTGACTTCTGTCTTGCTCACGGCGTCACCACGACTTTGCCGAACACGGCCCGATCTTCGATCACGCGCACGGCTTCCTTGGCTTGTTCGAGCGGATAGGACTTGTCGATCAGGACCTGCAGCTTGCCCGCTTGCACCAGATCGAACAGCTTTTCGATATCCTCGCGCTCCCAGCCGTTGGAGCCGAGGATCTGCAGCTCGAATGTCCAGATGAAACGGAGGTCCTCGGTGGGCGAAAATCCGGCCGTGGCGCCGCAGGTCAGGAGACGGCCTCCCAGCTTCAGGCAGCGAAGCGACTTCACCCAGGTGTCGCCCCCGGTAAAATTGACCACCACATCGACGCCGCCGCCTTCAACGAAGCGCCGGCGATGCGGCTTGCCGTGGCGCTCGAAGACTGCCTTCATGAAATCGGTCTGTGTGTAGAGAATGATTTCGTCGGCGCCGAGCTCCTTGAGCCGCCGCCCCTTCTCCTCGCTGCCGGCGCAGGCGATCACATAGGCACCCGCCAGTTTGGCGAGCTGCACGCAGCAGACGCCGACGCCACCGCTCGCGCCAAGGATCAGGACCTTTTCGCCCGGCTTGATCTTGCCGATCGTGTTCATCATGCGGATCGCCGTGCCGTAAGCCACCGGCAGCGCCGCCGCCTGCTCGAAGCCGACATTGTCGGGAATCCTGACCAATTGGTGCGCCTTGGCCCGGCAATATTCCGCGAGGCCGCCGTCCTGAGTCTCGCCCATCAAGCCGCCCTCAACGCGGTTGACCGGATCAATCAGCACGCGATCGCCGACCTTCCAGCCGGTAACGCCCGCGCCGATCTCCGCGATCTCACCGACCACGTCGAGGCCGATGATGACCGGCAGCGGCACCTTGATGCCGGGCATGCCGCGGCGGGTGAACACATCGTGGTAGTTGATCGAGGAGGCCTTGACCCGCACGACGACGTCACCCTCCGCCGCCTTCGGCGTTGGATAATCGGGCACGAATTGAAGCTTGTCGTTGTCGCCATGTTCGCGAAGGACTAGGGCACGCATCTTGTCATTCAGCTCCGTGTTAGGCCGCCGCGGCAAGCGACCAGGTCGCCAGTCCGTCGATCGCCTGTTGGGTTATCGAAATCGCCTGTTCGGTGGTCTGCTCGCGCCAATTGGCCGATACCGGCACGATGCAGTCGTGAAGATCGGCTCTCAAGAGCCGCACCCGTTCGCTGCCGCGTTCGGCCTTGAATTTGAGCCATAGATCGAGTTGCAGCGCGCGCCGGACATGGACGCCGCGGGTGCCGAACTCGACGACAGCGCCGACCATCGGCCGGCGACCGAGGAATTTCGTCAGTCCGTGGAACACCAGCCCTTGATAGTTCGGCCGCGCCATGTTGTGTGGCCGCTGGCCGATGAGCCGCTCCTTGCCCCACCAGCGCACGGCCTCGGCGTGCAGCGGTCCGTTTTCGTCGTTGAAGCAAAGGAAGAACGCCTCGGCCCAGCCTCCGATGCCGGTATGCCAATCGATGAAGCCGACACGCTCGGCCTGACCGAGGTGATCGGCGACGATCTTCTCCAACGTAACGTTCGACCACTCGCGGGCGACGCCGCCGAAATTGTTGCCACTGGGGAAGTCGTACTGCCCGCTCGCGAGCACATTGAACAATGCATCATCGCCATGCGCAGCACGAAAGCGATCGAGCGCTCCGGTATAGGCTTGAAGGGCCGCCGGCGTCCAATCATCCGGGACCAGATCCGGATACAGCGTTGCATAGCCGGGATTGGCCGGATGCGGCGCTTCGTGATCGACAAAATTGCGATTGAGATCGACGTTATTCTCGGTCGTGCGGGTGCCCCACGCGAAACCATACGGATTGATCGCATGCACCAGCAACACTGAGACATGCGGCGGCAGCGCCCGCGCCGGAGCGCTCTTGATCCACGCGACCTGCGCCGCCGAGCCGCTGAGACCTTCAAGGCCGTGCGTGCCGCTGATCACGATCAACTGCGACGGAGCGGCGGCATCGCCGAGCCGCGCGACGTCGACCACGAGATCCTGGCCGTCAGGCGCCCTTAGAGTCGGATGACGATATTCGGAAAGCGCGCCACCCAGCTCGGCCGCAGTCGCGCGGAATTTGGCGCGGGCGCCCGCATAGTCCAACGCAAAGCTCTCGGTGAAATCGATCATCATGGCGCCGTGAACCCGAGTGCCACGTTGGCTGCATCCGTATGGCTGACGATGATCCCGTCGGCGTAGGGCCGGTAACCGATCCCCGACCTCTCGAACACCGTCCGCGGAGCCTCGAGCGAAGGCACCTTGAACACTAGCGCGACCATGCGATCCGAGCCGTTCTCGCTGACCAGCGCAGCATCGGCATAGCGTTTGGCAACTGCCGATGGCTCCAGCACACGGATGGTGGCGGTGCCGGCACGGAACAATACGCCGCCAGGCACCTCACTGAGCAAAGGCACGCCGAACATTCGCTCATACAGTGCAGCGGTGCGCGACGGCGCTTTCGACGCGATGACGAATTCGACGATGTCGGTCACACCGTTCGGGTGCGCACGCCATTCCGGTCGGTAGACCAGTTCCGGAGTATCGTGGTGGCAGAAGAAGGTACGGCCGTTCTGCACCTCTTCGCTGCCGACGCGAACCACCCTGAAGCGCGCATCCTGCGTACCGCCCGGAAGCGACACTGGGCGCGAAAAGCTCATCGGCTCTTCCGCTGGAACGCCGCGCTGCTTCAAGGCGGCAAAGACAAGATCGGGGTCGACTGATTTGAACACCAGCCCGGTCAGCCCGGGCGGATGCGTCCACAGATCGGCGCGCCTGGTCTCGCTCCCCGGCAGATATCCGAGCAGTTCCAGGTAGTTCTCGCCAAAGATCGCGAGGTTATTGCTCGAGCCGAGCGAATGATGACCACGTTCTGTCAGCTTGAAGCCGAGCCGGCCATATTGCGCGGCCGCCTCGTCGAGCTTCCCCATCACATTAATGACGGCGTGATCGAGAACGGGCTTCACTGCATTGATAGTCAAAGCCATGTCACTCACTTCTTTACAAACCTACCCGCGGCTCGCAGATTTTTTAGGCAAGATCGGTGCCACTTCAGGATTGCACTCCCTGCGCTGCACGCGGATGAGACGCTTGTTTCGTCATGGAGAAATCCACGGCGGCGTCAGCATGCAGCATCGTCGAGTCGAACACCGGAAGATCAATGTGTTGCGGTCCGACCAACAGACAGATTTCGGTACAACCGAGGATCACACTGTCGGCACCGTTTAACTTTCCGCGCGCGATGACATCGAGGTAGCGCCGGCGCGACCGGTCGCTGACGACGCCTTGGCACAGCTCATCGAAGATGATGTCATGGACAGCGATGCGATCTGCTTCGTCGGGAATGATCGGATCGAGCGCAAACTGCTCGCGTAGCCGCTGCACATAGAAATCCTGTTCCATGGTGTAGCGTGTCGCCAGCAACAACGGGCGCTTGCATCCGCCGGCCTTGATCGCGCTGGCGGTAACATCGGCGATATGCAACAGCGGGATCGATACCGCCCGCTGCACCTCGTCAGCGAGCTTGTGCATGGTGTTGGTGCAGATCAGGAGGCAGCCGGCGCCGCCCTCCTCCAGCTCGCGGGCGATGCTTGCAAGAATTCTGCAGGCTTCATCCCAGCGTCCCTGCTTCTGCAGATTGACGATTGCGTCGAAGTCGACCGATCGCATCAGGATTTCAGCGGAGTGAAGTCCACCCAACCGGGTTCGGACCTGTTCATTGAGCCGTCGGTAATAGACGGCGGTGCTTTCCCAACTCATTCCGCCGATCAAGCCAATCGTTCGCATTTCCTGCTGCTCGCTCCACACGACATCTCTGCCTTGCGGAAAGACTAGCAACGACGTTGCGCAATTCGGTTGCGTATCGGGGACTTATAGGGGCTTCGAGCTAAAAATAGACTTCATAGTTCGAGCGGATTCTGGAATAGCATTTCACAATCTCGGGGCGTACCGAGTTGGACATGCTGCGGGACTCATTATTCGTTGTCCCCAGCGCGACACCTGTCTTCCATACGGATTGATCGACGGTTCTTCCGTCTGCGTCGTCGACGCTTAGTCGCTGGCGGCCGACCCGTGGTCGCTCACGGCGAGCTCGGCGCTAGCCCTTTGAATAATTGTCAAGAATATCGTTAGCCGGGCGATCACCCTGCGCCGAGAGCGTCTCAGCCATCAGTCCCGCGATCTGTCGGGCATCATCCTTGCCGGTCTTGATGAGCCCTGCGATGGCGCCGCGCTTGTCGGCGTCACTGTAGTGGCGCTTGATATTGAATTTGGGTTCGAGCCGCGTCACTGCCATCGAGAAGCCAACGATGTGCGGCATCAAGGCGGCGCGGCGCTGCGGGCTGTAGTCCGCGATCGACCACTGGGCGGGAAAGCGGCTTTCGTTGACACGCACCAGGTCATCGACAACCTGATCGAGGCCAGCGCGGTCGAGCAGGCGGACGTCACCGTGGGCATGGACCACCGCATACGACCAGCTCGGCGCCGCCGGACATTCCTTCGTGTACCACTGAGCCGACACATACGCATTTGGGCCGTTGAAGACGAACACCGCCTTCGGCTGGCGCTCCAGCGATTTCCAATGCTCGTTGGCGCGCGCGACATGACCGCGAATGTGGGTTACCGCACCGTTTTTCACATCAACCAGCACCGGGATGTGGGAGAAATGCAGTTCACCGTTTTCGGTCGAAACCAGAAGCGCGAAGCCAAGCTCCGATATAAGATCGATAGCAGCCGTGTCGGTCGTCAGGGTGCGTTCGGGACGGTAGAACATGCGAGACCTCCCGTCAGGCAACCTGCGCTGGCTTGAAAGCCTGGGGGTAGTGTCTTATCGCAAACTCCGCGGTGATCAGCCCTTGCTCGAAGTCACGCTCGACGAGTTCGACCGGGCGCTTCGCCGGATCGCCCCAACCGGCGCCGCCGCCGACCGTGAGCTGAACGATATCGCCTTTCTGCAGGGTCATGACCGCGGTGGTTGGCAGGTCGATGACGTCTTTGCCTCGGATCACCTTCAACGATGCGCGGGCTCCATCGGCGCCGCCCATCCTGCCGCGTGCCGGATAGAGGAAGTGTTCCGAGTAGTAGCTGAGGACGACGTTATCCTCCAGCACCTGGATGGCGCGCGTAAAGCCTAGACCGCCGCGCCATTCTCCCGCGCCACCGGAATTCGGAACAAGGCCATAACGCAGCATGCGGATATGAGGATGGATCTGCTCGATCGACTCGATCGGCGTATTGCGGCTCGACGACAAGACGCCGGCAAGGGCGTGCGCGCCGTCGTAGCCCGGTGCGCCGCCATAGCCGCCGCCGAGCACGTCCGCGTAGATGCGCGTGCCGCCGTTCGGGCGCTCCTGCACAAGGTAGAGGCCGGTGGTGGAGTTGAAGCCCTGCGCGGGAACCCGATCCGGAAGCGCCTTTCCGAATGCCTCATGTATCGCATCAAGCACGCGGTAGGACACGGCAATGCGGGCGCGCACCGGTCGGCCGGGCGCCGGATTGACGATCGTGCCCTCGGGCAGTCTGATATCAATCAGACGATTGCAGGCATCGTTGGCCGGAATGTCCTTATCGGCGAGCAGGCAGCGAACAGCCGAGATCGCCGCAGCGATCGACGACGATTTCGAGCTGTTGAACATGCTGTGCACCTCTGGTGCCGTGCCGGTGAAGTCCAGCACCATGGCTCCGTCAGCGACCGTAACGGTCGCAACGACCTTTAGCGGAATATCGCCACGTACATCCGCGTCGATCCAAGCCTCGCCGGTCCACGTTCCGTTCGGAATCGTCGCGATGGCCGCCCGCATGCGGCGCTCCGTATAATCGAGCGTCTCCGCCATCGCGCGGACCACCAGATCGTAGCCGTGACGTTCGGCCAGTTGCTGGAGACGCTCGATGCCGGTCCGGTTGGCGGCAAGCTGAGCGTAGAAGTCGCCGCGGCCGACTTCTGGCGTCCGGACGTTGGCGAAGATCAGGCGATCGATCGCGCCGCCCATCAGGTCCTTTTCGACATCGATAAGGAGAGGCGGAATGACGATTCCCTCCTGCAGCAATTCAGTCGCATCAATGTTGATTCCAGCACCGCCGCCTCCGACGTCGAGATGATGCGCCGTATTACCGACCCATCCGATCAGGACCTCATCGGCGAACACGGGCTGGAAGATGATGAAGTCGTTGAGATGCTGCCCGCCGGCATAGGGATCGTTGAGCAGGATCGCGGAGTTGGGCCCGATTCCGGAGATGTCGAGTTGCGCGACCGATGCCCTGAACGCTTCGCTCAACCCGCCATTGTGGATCGGGATCATTTCGGCCTGCGACACCACGTTGCCATGCGCGTCAAGGATCGCGGTCGAGCAGTCGCGGGCCTCGCGCACGATCGTCGAGAACGCAGAGCGGACAAGAATTGCCCCCATCTCGTTCGCGATCGCCCGGATCGCGTTGGCGAGGATCGCGAGCTTGGTCTGTTCACCGAACATCACTTTTTCTCCAGCAGCAGATCGCCGCTCTCGCAGCAGCGCGCCGTCCAGCCCGGCGGCACCAGTGTCGTGGTCGTCGGCTCTTCGAGAATGACCGGGCCCGTGATTGTCTCGCCGAAATCAAGATCAGAACGATCCATGAAGGTCGCGGCAACGGATTTGCCCTGGAGGACGATATCGCACGTCTCGCGCTCACCGTTCCGACCAGGATCTCCCTTGGGAGTAACGACATTGAGCTTGTTCTTGCGGGTAAGCCGCGCCCGCGCGTTGACGATCTGAACCGGCAGGTTCGATCGCGTGTAGCCATAGCGCTCACGGTGCAGGCTTTCGAAAACGGCACGCAATTCCGACGGGCTTGCCCGTGCCACGTCTGTCCAGACCGTCAACTCGAATCCCTGGCCCGCGTAGCGCAGATCGAGTCCCATCTGGACGTCGTAGCCGCCAGCGGCCAAGCCGAGACTCGCGGCATAGCGGTCACATGTCGCGGCCAGATCGGCTACGCCGATCTCGGCGAGCGCTTCGGCAGTCAACGGCTGCAATCTCGCCTTGATGAAGTCGACCTTGAGGTCGGCGATCAGCAGGCCGAAAGCGCTGGTGATCCCGGGCGACCACGGAACAAGAACGCGGTTCATGCCGACCTCGTCCGCCACTGTCGCTGCGTGCAGCGGGCCGCCACCGCCATAGGCTACGAGGGTGAAGTCACGTGGATCGATGCCCCGCGCGGTCGAGACAAGGCGAACCGCCGCCGCCATGTTGCTGTTGACCATCTGCAACACGGCATCCGCCTTGTGCCTGAGGTCGCCGGGGACCTTCAGCGACGCGAATGCATCTTTCGCGGCTCCGACATCGAGCTTCATCTTGCCCGCGAAGAAGTGCGACGGCCGAAGCAGTCCGGCGATCAACTGCGCGTCTGTCACCGTCGGCAGCTTGCCGCCGCGGCCGTAGCATGCCGGTCCAGGCTCTGCTCCCGCGCTGGCCGGCCCGACATTGAGGAAGCCGCCGGAATCAAACGCCGCGATGCTGCCGCCGCCGGCGCCGACCGTAACCATGTCAAGCGCGGTGGTGCGGATCGGCAGGTCATCGACCATAAGCTCTTGCACCACCCGCGGCTCCAGCATGGGCGCGACCGCCACATCCGTGCTGGTGCCCCCCATATCGATCGTGATGATGTCATTGATGCCGTTGCGGCGTGCGAACCATGCGGCGGCCTGAACGCCTGCGGCCGGCCCCGACAGCAGCATGCGCACGGCGTTGTCACCCGCTGCTTCCGCCGGCATGATGCCGCCATTCGACTGCATGATCTGCAAGCCGCTGCGGCAGCCGCGATCGGTCAGACCGCGATCCAGCCGATCGACGTAATCGACGACCACCGGGGAGACGAAGGAATTGACCACCGTCGTCACGGTGCGCTCGTATTCACGGAACTCAGGCGATACGCGGCTCGAACAGCCGACGCGCGTTGTGGGGCTCATCGAGAGAATGAGTTCGCGCAGGCGATCCTCGTGAACTCCATTGCGGTAAGCGTGCAACAGGCAGATCGCAATCGACGTCACGCCGTTGTCGAGGAGAAACTGGATTTCCTGCTGTGCCACCTCTTCATCGAGGGCTTCGACCACATTGCCGCGCCCGTCGATGCGTTCCGGAATCTCGCGGATGAAGCGCCGCTCTACCGGTGCGCGGGGTTTGTGATAGAAAGCCGTATAGATGTTGCCAACGCGATCGTGCAAGCCGATTTCGGTGATGTCGCGAAAGCCCTTGGTAGTGAGAAGCCCGGTGCGCGCGCCGCGCCGCGTGATCAACGCGTTGGTGGCGATCGTCGAACCGTGCGAGAAGCGCGTTACCTCCTTTAACCGCACGGCAGCCTGATCGACCGCGTTCTCAACTGCCTTGTGGACCTGGCTCGGTGTCGACGGAACCTTGCCGACGGAGACCACGCCTTCCTCGTCCACCCAGACCAGGTCCGTAAATGTCCCGCCAATTTCGACGCCAACCTGCATTCTTCACCCCGCTGGATTTGAAGTCGCTCAGGACCGCAGAAGGCCGGCGCGGCGGATCTTCTCGCGTTCGATCTCGAAGTTCTTCCTGATCACCTCGCCAAAATCGGCGCCGTCGCGATATTGGATCGACTGCCCGTACTTCTCCTGGATCGCGACATGTTGCGGATCAAAAAGCGCCAGTTTGAAAGCGTCGTGCAGCCGCCGGACCACCTCCTGTGGCATTCCCTTTGGACCAATCAAGCCGTTCGGGCTCGCGGCGGTCACGTCATAGCCGAGATCGTAAAGGGTCGGCGCGTCGGGCCAACGCTTCAACCGCTCGTCAGAGAAGACCGCCAACCAGCGTGCCTGCCCGTTGTCGACCAGATCGCCGAGGATCGTGCCGCCCGCGTGGGCGTCGATGTGGGCGCCGAGCAAGGCGGCGATGCCCTCGGAGTCGCCCTTGAACGGCACGTGGATCAGCTTGATCTTCTCGATGTCGGCGACCTGAACCATCGCCAGGTTCTGCGCGGTCGCCGGACCGTTCGTCCCGTAGTTGACCTCCTCGGGCCGCTTGCGGGCCTCGGCGACAAAGTCGCCCCAGGTCTTGAACGGTGAATCCTGGCGGACGACCATGCCGACGTTGAAAGCGCCGATCTGGATGATCGGCGTGAAATCCTGCAACGCGTCATAGGGCGTCTTCTGCATGAGCTGGACGCGCAGAACCGCCGAATGGGTGACCGCGATGCGGTAGCCATCGGGCGACGCCGACAGCATCGCAACCGCACCCAGCGTGGCACTGGCGCCTGGACGGTTTTCGACGACGATCGGCTGGCCGAGGTGCGTTGCCGCGGCAGTCGCCAGTACGCGGAACGTGGTATCGGCCGTTCCGCCGGCCGGAAACGGAACGATCAGCGTGATAGGCCGTGACGGGAACTTATCGTTCGCCGACGATCTCCTGGGCCACGACGCGGCCAGGGACAGCGCACCGACACCGCCCAACCACGACCTGCGAGACAGTCCGACCATGGTGACCCTGCTCCTTTAGATTTGTGAAGGAAGCTTACTTGTGGGCAACAAATCTGATAAATCGAAAGATCATAATGATTGATCGATTCTATGAATATAACGAGCCAAGACCTCCATATCTTCCTCACCCTTGCTCAGGAAAAGAATTTCACGCGGGCGGCCGCGCGATGCGGGCTGTCGCAATCGGCGTTCAGCACCCGCATCTCGTCGCTCGAACACGCGTTAGGAGCCAAGCTGTTCGACCGGACCACGCGGAGGGTCGAAATGACTCCCGATGGCGAGGTCTTCGAGCCTTTCGCTCATCAGTTGCATGCAGATTTGTCCGACGTTATTCAGATTTTCCGTGACCGGGCGGCGCGCCGCCGGGGCCGGGTGTCGATCGCGGCACTGCCATCGGTCTCTGCCGGCTGGATGCCGAAAATACTGTCAAGATTTGCAGCCCGGCATCCAAACGTTCAGTTGTCGCTGACCGACGCAATGGCGGAGACGTGCGTATCATTGGTACGCAACGGCGACGTTGACTTTGCCCTGTCGACGCTTGACGGTGCAGAAGACTTGGACGGGCAGGTCGTGGCGACTGATCACTTCTACCTCGTCTGCCGCAAAGATCATGAGTTGCTGTCGAAAAAGAAGATCGCTGCCGCTGACATCGCGTCCTATCCGTTTATTCACCTGACACGCAATAGTAGTGTTCGCCGCGCCCTCGATGCTGCCTTTGAGCGCGTGAAACTAAAAGCCCATCTCGAGGCGAATTACATGGCGACGCTTGCCGGCATGGTGGAAGCGGGTCTGGGCATCACAATAGTTCCGTCGCTTAGCCTCCACCAGTTCGAGCGTCCGACACTTGGCGTTAGAGTTCTGCAAGCGCCACGGATCTCTCGTCCGATCTATCTGATCCGTCGGCGCGGTCGCACATTATCGGCAGCCGCTGAAGCACTCTTCAACGAGATCCGCCGGACAGACTTCGAGGAGCCTTCGATCATGCGCAAGCGCACCTAGGGTGAACGTAGTCACAGACATTGGAGATGTTGGGCGATCACATCCTGGGTTTGTCCTTCCTTGAAGTGGTGCCAGCAGACCCGCGCCATGAGCGCAAAATCAGCGCCGCGCGCGTTTTCGTCTTTGTTTGCTTGGTCCAGTACATCCGGCCTCCATGCTGCACGATCCACATCGCAATTCGGTGCATGGAACAAATGTACCTGTATAGTCACAAAAGTGTCGTCGGCCACCGTTAGGAGTCGCCTCCTCTCAGGCGCAAACGATGGAACGACATGCAAAGTGGTGAACCGACGCCGATCCGGCTTGCTCAGGACGTGAACGGAAAACTCCGCGCGTGGCCCGAGCGGCCAGAGACGGTCGAACATCGGTTGAAGGCCGGTCGCACCAGCGACCCAGCACGGGTGCTGCGCGGATGCCGCGCCTCTTTCGTGCTGCTCAACGAGGTGGAAGCGTAAACGTGCGCCGCGCCATCCTCGTCATCCTCGACGGCCTGCGCCGGGACCTCGTCGGTCCCGAGACCACGCCGCACCTAGCTGCCTTTGCTGCGCGTGCCGAGCAATTCTCAGACTACAGCACGATCTTTCCTTCATGCACGCGCGTGGTCTCCGCCAGCCTCGCCACCGGCTGCCTGCCGGCGCGCCACGGGCTCCAGGGCAACACCATGGTCCTCGTTGAAGACGGCCGCCTTGTGCGTCACGATGCGGGCCGGCCGGATTTTCTCCAGCACAAAAGACGTGTCACCGGACGGTCCCTTGGCGTTCCGACTCTTGCCGAGCGGCTGCGTGAGCACGGTGGCGCTGTGATATTCAGCAACGTGTCGCCTGGTGCGGCCTATGCTCACGATCCCGACGGCCACGGACGCGTCTATCATCGCGCCGGCTCGTTCGGGCGAGGCCGCATTCCCCTACCCGAAGCTGAGCAGCTTCGCGTGACCCTGGACGTGGCTGGCGATCGAGCCATGACCGAGCGTTTCATTGCGGAGACTGTGCTGGCCGCGAGTCCTCCCGCCCTCACTCTGATGTGGCTGGGCGAACCCGACTCGTCCCAGCACGCTCTGCCGCTGGGCTCGCCCGAACACCTGGCCGTCCTGATGGAAGCCGATCGGAACGCGAAGCGCGTCATGGACGCGGTGGCGCAATTGCCCGACCGCGAGGATGTGCTCTTTCTCCTTGGATCCGATCACGGTCATCAAACCGTGAGCGACGTCATTCACATCGAGGCTGAGCTGGTCGCCGCAGGCCTCAAGGAAAGTCTCGATTCCGACGAGGTGGTGGTGGCCTCCAACGGCACTTCGGCACTGATCTATCTTCACCCGGACGCCGCTGGGCGCGAGGCGGCAATCGCAAGCTTCCTGGCTGGCCAAGACTGGACCGGAACCGTACTGATGAGGGCCGAGTTGCACCGTATTGGCCAGTCCACCGACAACGGACTCGCTTGTGCCGTCTCCATGCGCGAGACCGAGGCTCCCAACGCTTTCGGCATTGTCGGGACAAGCTTTGCCGCCAAGCGTTCCGAAGGCAAGGAAGATGTCATCGGCGCAGGTCAGCACGGTGGGCTTGGGGCTGCCGAGCAGTCGCCTTTCCTGATGATCTCGGGTCCGGGCTTCTTGGCCGGCGCGGTGCGCTCCAAAGCAGCCTCGGTTATCGACATCGCGTCGACCATTCTTGCTCATCTCGGTCTGCCCGGCTCCGGCACAGACGGCAACGCGCTACAGCGAGGCGACTGTGGCTGAGATCGAGCTGCGCGGCATCGAGAAGCGCTATGGGGAGGTGTCGGTCCTGAAGGGCGTCTCCCTGAAGATTCAGGATGGGGAATTCCTGACCCTGGTGGGGCCGTCCGGCTGCGGCAAGTCCACCTTGCTGCGGATCATCGCCGGGCTCGAGGATCAAGACGCCGGCGAGGTGAGCGTGGGCGGCCGGCCCGTGGATGGCGCCCGTCCAAAGGACCGGGACGTCGCCATGGTGTTTCAGTCCTACGCCCTCTATCCCCATCTCACCGTATTCGACAACATCGCGCTGCCATTGCGCACGCGGCGGCTCTCCTTCGCACAGCGCCTGCCGCTCATCGGACGGCTCCTGCCGGGTCGCACCGGCATCGAAAGGAGCATTCGCATGGAGGTGGAGCAGGCCGCCACCATGCTCGACGTGGCCCATCTGCTCCACCGCAAGCCCGGCCAGCTTTCCGGCGGTCAACGCCAGCGCGTCGCCCTCGGGCGCGCAATGGTGCGGCATCCCACCGTTTTTCTGATGGACGAGCCGCTATCCAATCTCGACGCCAAGCTCAGAGTGCAGATGCGCACGGAAATCACCGCGCTGCACCGCCGCCTCGGCGTTACCTTCGTTTATGTCACGCATGACCAGTCAGAGGCCATGACGATGGCGGACCGCGTGGCCGTGGTGATCGGCGGCGAGCTGCTCCAGGTGGGCCCTCCAGAAAAGCTCTATCGGGACCCGCAGGATCTGAGGGTGGCCGAGATGATCGGCAGCCCCAAGATCAACGTGGTCGCTCGCGGCCGTTGGGCGGACGATCGACCGATTCTGTCGGCAATCCTTGCACCGCAGACCAGGCACCTCGCATTTCGTCCAGAAGCAGCCGTCCTGACCACGCCAACCGCTGGCCTGCCCGGTGGCACCGTGACGGATCTTGAAAATCTCGGCTCAGATATCTTCGTGCATGTGGCGCTCCGCGACGGCTCGGAAACCGTCGTGATCCGCACCGCACCCGACGAACCACGCTTTTCGCTCGGCTGCGCGGTTGGGCTCAAGGTCGATGCTGCGCGACTGATGCAGTTCGACGAGGCTGGCAGGCGCTGCGGCGATATCGAGCGGGTGGCAGCATGAGCGTGATGGCCTTGGTCCACCGCCGCGCTCGCCCGGTTGCCCGTCGTCGGCAGCATCAGGCTGCAGAGGCCACGGTCGGCTGGCTCGCCGTCTCCCCGGCCTTGATCCTGCTGATTTGCCTGCTCTTTGGCCCGGCCGCGGCGGTGATCCTGTTCTCGTTCACCGACTGGCAGTTGGGCGCCACGACCTTCCACTTCGTCGGTATCGAGAATTTTGCTGCGTTGTGGGCGGACCCGCCCTTTTTGAAGGCCCTGGTCAACACTTGCATCTATGTCGCTATCGTGGTGCCGGGGACGGTGGGGCTTGGCCTTGCCACAGCTCTGCTCATCGAGGCGAGCCCTGGCCTGCGCGGCTTCTATCGCGCGGTGCACTTTCTGCCGGTCATGTCCACCATGTCGGCGATGGCCGTGGTGTGGGGCACCATGCTTCATCCCAGCATCGGCCTGGTCAACCGGGCGCTCGCCGCATTCGGCGTGACCGGCATCAATTGGCTGCGGGACGAGCACACCGCGCTCCTCGCCGTCGCCCTTATTGGCGTTTGGCAGGGTTTTGGCTTCGCGATGGTACTCTTTGTCTCCGGCCTGAAGGCGGTGCCCCAACAGCTCTACGATGCCGCTGCAGTCGATGGAGCGGACGGCCTCTTTGACCGGCTGCGCATCGTGACTCTCCCCATGTTGGGGCCGGTCACCATGTTCGTCATCGTCCTCACCGCAAGCCGCGCCTTTGAGGTGTTCGATAGCGTGCGCGTGCTCACCCAGGGCGGTCCGAATTACGCCTCCGAGGTCCTGCTGAATCGGCTCTATTCCGAAAGCTTCGACTATCTGCGCACCGGCTACGGCGCAGCCCTGACAGTGGTCTACCTTGCTATCGTGATCGCCCTCACGCTTGCCCAGGCGCGCTTCATCGAACGCCGGGTGCACTATTCGTGAGCGCGCATCGCCGCCGATCCCGGCTCGCGGGACGCATCGCGCGCCACGCTTTGCTTGTCGTTTCGGCAGCATTCGCGTTGCTGCCTTTCGTGTGGATGGTCAGCTTGTCCCTGAAGCCACCGGATGAGATCTTTCAACCCGACTTCCACCTTTGGCCCAAAACCTTCCACGGCCTTGAAAATTATCGCGTTGCGCTGACCGCAGCGCCGATGCTCCGTTTCCTGCTCAATGGTGTCTTCGTCTGCGCGGTCATCTTCGCGCTGCAGCTCGTGATCTGCGTGCCATGCGCCTACGCCCTCGCCAAACTGCGCTTCCGCGGACGCGACACCTTGTTTTCCACGGTACTGGTGGGGCTTCTCGTACCCCCGCAGGCCCTGGCCATTCCCCATTTTGTCCTGCTCTACGTCTTCGGGCTGCTCGACACCTACGCGGCTCTCATTCTTCCCTGGATCATCTCTGCCTTCGGTATCTTCCTGCTGCGCCAGTTCTTCCGATCCATCCCCGACGAGATCATCCACGCCGCGCGGCTCGATGGACTCGGTGAGTTCGAGATCATCTGGCGCATCATGATGCCCATGAGCGCGCCAGCGCTTGCCGCTTTCGGCATCTTCTCGGTAGTGGCCCACTGGAACGACCTGTTCTGGCCGCTCATTGCCGTGCGGAGCGAAGACATCTCGACACCGGCCCTCGGCATCCTCCTGTTCCGCGACGACGAGGCGGGTCAATTCCTCGGCCCGCTCATGGCCGGCGCCACGATCATCGTCGCCCCACTGCTACTCGCTTTCCTCTTCGCCCAGCGCCGCTTCATCGACGGGCTGGCAACCACTGCCATGAAGTGACCAAAGGGAGATTGTCATGCTCGACAGACTGTTGCCGCGCCGCGTGTTGAGGGGCGTGGGTGCCACATTCCTGGCCGCCTTCGCGGTCACCCCTGCCCATGCGGAGATGACGCTGGACGTGCTTTACACCACGCCGGGGACCTTCAATGCTCTTCAGCAGGAGCTGGCCAAGCGCTTCACCGAGACCCATCCCGACATCAAGGTGAAGTTTCGCAATCCAGTGGCTGGATACGAAGAAGGGGCACAGCAGATCCTGCGTGACCAGATCACCGGCAGCGTGCCGGATGTCGCGTTCAACGGCATCAACCAGATCGGCTTGTTCGTGGATCGCGGTCTCGGCGCCCCCCTCGATACCTTCGTGGCGGCGGATGGCGGCCTCGACAAACTTGGCTACTACTCTACGCTCGCAGCGCTCGGCCAATGGAAAGGCAAGCTCTATGGTCTGCCTTTTGCGGTCTCAACCCCGGTGCTCTACGTGAACGCCGACCTGGTGAAGAAGGCCGGCCTCGCTCCGGCCGCCCTACCCAAGTCCTGGCCCGAACTGGTCGCCGCAGGTCAGAAAATTCAGGCGAGCGCCGGAGCCGGCGTGACGGGATTCTACTACCAGTGGGACCAAACTGGAAACTGGCTGCTGCAGTCACTCGTCACCAGCCGCGCCGGGCACATGCTGAAGGCCGACGGCTGCACGATAGCGTTCAATGACGATGCCGGCATGTGGGCACTCAAGACCTTGGAGTCTTTTGGCAAGTCGGGAATGCCCAATTTCGGTATCAGCCAGGCGCGTCAGTCATTCGTCGCCGGCAGCCTCGCCATTCTCGTCGATTCCACGTCCTATGTGGCTGCGGCAGACCGCCAGATCGGCAACCGCTTTGATTTCAAGACGGTCGCGTTTCCGTTGTCAACACCAGACGGCAAGCTGCCTGCGGGCGGCAATGTCGCCATGATCTTCGCCAAGGATGCCGAGCGGCGGAAGGCAGCATGGGAGTATGTGAAGTTTGTCACCGGCCCGATCGGTCAGACGCTCATGGTGAATTATACCGGTTACATGCCCGGCAATGAGATCGCGGTGAAGTCGCCCGAGCTCCTCGGGGCATTCTATGCCAAGAACCCCAACCACATGACCAGCATTCAGCAACTGCCGGTGCTGACGGACTGGGCGTCCTTTCCGGGTGGCAATTCGCTGAAGATCATCGAGGTGATCAAGAGCCACACGGAAAGCCTGGTGACGGGCAAGCGCCCCGCCGCGGAAGTGATGCCCAGCCTGGTGCAGGATGTGAATGGCCTTATGCCCAAATGCAGCGGCTAGAGCATTTCGGTTCTGATTGAATCAGAACCGAAGTTCTAGATTCTTGTCTTGACGCGTTTTCTTCACGCGAACCGGTGTCCACTTCGCTCGAAAACGCTCTAAAGCCAAGAATGTGTCAGGCAAGAATGAGAAGCTATCGCCCTCTTCCAACTCGGCCATCCTTCTCGCTTTGAACCGGACCATGTTCGATAATTTCAGGCTCGAGGCCGGTACGACCATGGTAGTCAAGAACCCCATCGCTTTGCCTCATTCCTGTGGGCAACGACACCTGCGCACCGTCGGGACAGATGTGAAAATCGCTGACGTCTCCTTTGAACCTAAGCGATGCCCTCAACTGCGTGAACCAGTTCCTCATGGAGGCACCCTCAACAAACCCGCGTACGCAAGGGGTGGCAAGCAATGACTATGCCGAATTCGAACGAGCCCAGCCGCAGAGGCTTGCCTTTCTTGCTAACCGGAATCAGCTTCGTCCTCCTTCATGACGATCTGCATACCCAGGCGATCTAGGCTCCCCAGACTTCGCGCAAGACCGACAGCCAGTTTTTTCCGATCACGCCCTCGATTTTGCTCGAATTCCAGCCGCGTTCCTCCATCGCGGCCGTGAGATTTGGCCAATCACCGATGGTGCGCATGCCCTCCGGATTGATCACATTCCCGAAGTCCGTGAGCTTGTGTCCGTAGCCTTTGTCGTGCGTGATCCAATCGAAGAAGGGCTGCGCGTAACCTTGCGTGAAATCGGTGCCGACACCGACGTTTCGCTCGCCGCAGATGTCGATTACGTATTCGATCGCTTCGACGTAGTCGTCAACCGTGGCTTCCACGCCGCGTTTGAGGAAAGGAGGAAACATCGTAACGCCGACGAACCCGCCGCGATCGGCGATAAACTTCAGTTGCTCATCGCTCTTGTTGCGCGGATGGGACTTAAGCCCGGCGGGCAGACAGTGCGAGTAAGTCACGGGCTTCTTGGAAGCAAGGATCACGTCCGTGCTCGTCTGAGGACCGACATGCGAGAGGTCGCGCAGGATGCCAAGTCGGTTCATCTCGGCAACCACCTCGTGTCCAAAGTCGGACAGCCCACCGTCCTTGCGTTCATAACAGCCGGTCCCCACGAGGTTCTGGGTGTTGTAGGCCATCTGAATGATGCCAACACCGAGCTCCTTGAAGAGGCTGAGATAGCCGATCTGATCCTCTATACCGGTGATATTCTGCCACCCCAGTATGATCCCGGTTCTGCCTTCCTTTTTCGCAGCCATGATGTCCTGGGTTGTATAGACCTGCTTGATCAGATCGCCATGTTCGCGGAACCAGTGTTTCCAGTGCATCACGTTCCGCATCGTCTCGGTGAACCCCTCCCAAATGCAGCACGTGCAATTGGCGGCCGTAAGCCCTCCCTTTCGCATGTCCTCGAATATATCCCGGCCAAAATTGGAGATGATCAGACCGTCAATGACGATCGAGCGCTCGTGCAGTTGCGACGACATGTTCTTGTTCTCCTGACGCAAATCGATGTTCGAACGCCGGGCAGCGATGGGGACGCCGCCGGTACCAAGTGAATGCTCCGTTAGGGCTCGCTCTCCAGGTTCGCATTCGTGCCTGGGTCGGCATTGAAGAGAAAGCACCACTCCGGAGCAATCGTGAGCCTGACCGCCTGCCCTGGCTGTACCGCTTCCGGCACGTCCCGATTGGCCTGCTGAACCAGAAGACGTTGCTCGCCGGGGACCTTAATCTGATACTCGGTGAAAGGTCCGAGATAGCTGATGAGCTCGACCACCCCGTCGATCTCGTTCGCGTCGCCGTGCACCGTTGCCGCGGATGCCGGGCCGACGGCAATCTTGATTTTCTCGGGTCTCACCCCAAGCAGCGTCGCCCGCGCGACTTTGGGCGCAACCCTGAGGGAAATTCCCGCATCGGTCGTGAACCTATCGCCAGCCAGCGTTCCCTTGAAGAGGTTTGTCTTACCGATGAAGTCGGCGACGAAAGGCGTAGCCGGTCGTTCGTAGAGATCGGCGGGGCTCCCGATCTGCTCGATGGCACCCCCGTTCATCACCACGAGCCGATCTGCCAGGCTGAGCGCTTCCTCCTGATCGTGTGTGACGAACACGGTCGTCAGCCCAAGCGATTGTTGCAATCGTCTGATCTGCAACCGAACATCGTGTCGTAGCTTCGCATCAAGGGCCGACAGCGGCTCGTCCAGCAACAGCACATGCGGATTGATGACCAGCGCGCGAGCCAACGCGACCCGCTGTTGCTGCCCTCCCGACAATTGTCGCGGCATGCGTTCTGCGAAACGGCCGAGCTGCACCAGGTCCAGAACCTTGGCGACGCGCTGTCCGATATCGCCTTTGGGAACCCGGCGCATCTCCAGTCCGTAGGCGATGTTCTGATGGACGTTCATATGGGGAAACAGGGCAAAGCCCTGAAAGACCATTCCCGTGTTGCGCTTGTTGGGCGGAAGATCGGTCACGTCCTGATCGCCGAAGAAGATCCGGCCCGCACTCGCCTCGATAAAGCCCGCGATCATCCGAAGCGTCGTGGTCTTTCCACATCCGCTGGGCCCAAGAAGCGCCAGGAATTCTCCGTTCGCAATATCGAGCGACATTTCCCTCACAGCGACGAAGGAGTCGTATTGCTTCACCACGTTCTTGAGGGTGACCTGGGACACCGTTAGCCCTTCTATTCTTCAGAATGTTCGGCCGAGACGCACGTATCGGTCGGAAATGATGAGCGCGATCGCGATGATGAGAACCTGGATGGTCGCGACCGCCATGATTGTCGGATCGGTTCGGTATTCCAGATAGTTGAGCATCGCTATCGGCAACGTGATGCGGCCTGGGCCGACCAGCAGGAGCGACTTCTCAAGATCGCCGAACGAAGCGATGAATCCGAACAGAACGCCAGCCGTGATACCCGGGCGTATCAGCGGAAGCGTGATGCGGAAGAAAGTCGTAAGCCGCGTCGCGCCGAGACTAAGCGATGCTTCCTCGATCGCCGGATCGAGCCCCGCCAGGGATGCAACGAGCAGCCGCAACACCCACGGTATCGCGATCAAGGCATGGGCCAAAGTCAGGCCGTAAACCGTGGAGGCGAACTGAACGTCGCTCCAGATCTGGAGCTCAATGTAGAACAGGTAGATCGCGCTGCCGGCAACGATGGCCGGGATCATCAGCGGCGACATCAGCACAGTGTTGATGAACTCCCGTCCCCGGAACTTGTATCTGCCGATTGCGAGCGCTGCGGGAACGCCCAGGCATAGCGCGAGCACCGACGCACTGATCGCCACCTGAAAGCTCAGGAAGAAGCCGCTCCTGAAGGCTTCGAGGCTCCAAGCCTGAACGAACCGGGTTCCCGTGTATCCCTCGGGAGGAAACGAAAGGATCTTGTTGCTGAAGAACGCAACCCATATCGTTGTCGCGAGCGGGACGAGCACGAAGAGTATGATGGCCCATACGAAAATCAGATAGGTCCACCTGAGCGGGCTCGCTTTGCTTATACTCGTCATCGGAGGGCGCCCACCCGTGCCGTCCGATTGAACATTACGGCGGACACGACGGTGAGCACCATCGTCAGCGAGATTAGTATGAACGCCAGCGCCGAGGCGAACGGCCAGTTCATAGCCGCCGATATCTGCTTATAGATGGTCGGCGCCATCATGTAGAACTTGGGCCCACCGATGAGGATTGGCGTCGCATAGGCATTCATGGACAAGATAAAGCACAGTACGCAGCCAGCGAAGATACCCGGCATCAGGAGAGGAAGGATGATCCGGCGAAACGTTGTCAGCGCGGAAGCCCCCAGATTGAGCGACGCCTCCTCCAGCGATACGTCGATATTGTGCATGACGCTGTTGAGCGTCACGATCATGAATGGCAATAGGACCGACGTCAGACCCGTGATTACCGCGCCGGACGTGTAGAGTAGCTGCAGCGTTTCCCCTCCCGGGTCGAGTTGTTGCAGCAGGAAATTCAATAGGCCCTTGTTATCGAGGATGATGATCCATCCGGCGGTCCTCGCCACGTTCCCCATGAACAGCGGCAAGACGATTGCGATAATCAAATACCGCTTCAGTATAGTCGAATTCGTCCTGGCCATGAAGTACGCAACAGCCAATCCACCGATCAGACACAGCAAAGTCGTGACTGCCGAGACCCAGAGGGTCGTCCACAACACTTGACGGTAGAATTCGTCCTTGAAGAACCTGACGTAGTTATCCAGCGTGAACGCCTGGATGTACATCTGCGCCGCGTCGTACTGGTAGAAGCTCAGCCGCAGCATCATGAGAAGCGGAAGCATCAGCAGTAGCGAGACAAATACGAAGGCCGGTCCCGATAAGGCATAAGGGGCAGCCCACCGGGTGCGTCTTGCGACGGCAGGCATGCCGCTCGACTCTCGTGCAACTACTAGCGTGGTCATCTAGACGCGTTCAGCTCTTGAATTCTTTGTTCCACCAGTCGAGCAGATCATTGCGGTTCTTCAGCCAGAATGCATGGGGCCGGTTATGGATCGCTTTCTTCTCTTGCTCAGTAAATTCGATCTGCTTGGCGGCAGCTTCAGGCAACACCGACTTGGTGTTTGATGGCGAATAGAATGACTTCTGGACCAGAGCCGTGAGCCCGTCCGGGTCAAGCAACGCATTGCAGTAGAATTTGGCCGCCTGAGGATTCGGCCCCTTCTTCGGCATCACCAGGCCGAAGATGATGCCGATGCCGCCCTCAGCCGGATACGCGGAAACCACATCGACACCCTCCGAGGCGAATTGCAGGATTCGGGCCTTATACTCGGGAGCGACGAGGATCTCTTCGTTCTTGAGCGCCTGCTCGATCTGCAAATGGTTCGGATAGATGCGCGGGCTGGCCGCTTTCTTCCATTCCATCATGCTGGCTTTCACGGCCTCGATATTGATGTTGTCGAGGGACTTTCCGAGCTTGAGTGCCGTGGACTCGATGTGGTGAAACCAGTGGGCGTCGCTCAAACCGACGATACCCTTGTATTTGGGGTCCCAGAGATCGGCAAAGCTCTTGGGAGCCTCCTTCAATTTCTTGGGATTGTAACCGATGATCCAGGCGCTGTATTGCCACGGAACGAACGTAGGCATTCGCAGGATGGGCAGGGTATCCTTCAGTCGTGGGACGGCCTGCTCATCGATCGCGTCAAGCGCTTCCAGCGAGGCCAATTCGAACGCAGTCGCATCGTCCATATGCGCGACATCCATCGGCGCACGCGGCAGCCTGCGGCTCGCAATGATCTTTGTTCTGCGTTGGTCAAACCCGTCGAGGTCGCGGACAACAGTGTAACCGGCTTTCTCGACAATGGGTGCTTCGAAGAACTGGACCGTGCGATCGTTCCAGTCCCCACCCCAATTGGCGACGATGATTTGGCCGCCTTCGGCACGGACACCGCGCGCGCCTAACGTGAGCGCCACCGCGCTCGTTGCACCCGCAAGAAACCCGCGCCGGTTGATCAGATAGCCCATGCGTCCCTCCGTTGTGCCACTCGCTCCTTTGGCGCCATTGCCAAAGCAGCAAGTGCCCTCCCGTGTCCCCTCTTGCTTTCGCGTTCCGAAAGTCACAAAAATGTATACGTGCACTGCCAGCCGGGGCTTGTATGAATGCGACATGAAAATTGTAGCTGTTGGAAGACGCTACGGGCGTCGCGTCGCACGACCCGAGCGATGTGCAGCAAGTATGCAGATGGCCGCCCATCGGCTAAGCAAACGGCACACGATCGCATCGCCATCGACCTGGCGTAGTTCTACACTTCAGAAGTGATGCCCTAGTTGAGCTACGTTTGCGATTGCCTCAACAACACGGCAAGTCACGGCGCGGCGCCGCCTGATGTGGGGACCGGAGCACTTGGATCGCCGTTCTCTGTATTAGAATCTCTGTATTAGAATCGGCTCGTCTCGAGCTTCATCGGCGAAGCTCTCTGTCCTCTCCCTCGACATACCCACGGAACAAGCACTCATGCTGAAGATAAGGCCTGCCACAAGTGAGGATAACGCATCGATCTGGTCGATCATCGGCCCCGTCATTCGCGCTGGCGAGACTTATACGCTCCCTATGGACATGTCGGGAGCTATGGCCGAAATTGGGTGATGGGGCTGATCAGGCGGCGCGGTTAGCTGGCGTCGTCGATTCTGCGACGCCGTCGGTAAATTTGACGCCGGCAATGACCCTTGGCAACTGATTTTCGCCCTTCA